>NZ_NOYB01000004.1:0-202852 GCF_002258235.1 Rhodococcus sp. 06-470-2
GCTGTTCGCGATTCAGGGAGTGGTGTCGAATCCGCGGCTCTCGAAGGTCGCGAAGGTCGCCTGGGTGGCGTTCATCGTGATCGCCCCGTTCGTCGGAAGCCTCGCCTACCTGGCCCTCGGCCGTCGCGGCGGGAGCGGCGGAGGCGGCGGAGGCGGCGGTGGCGGCGGATTCGGTGGTGGTGGCGGCCGCTTCTGACCCACCCCTCGACAGCCGACAGGGCCCGATCTCATCGCGAGATCGGGCCCTGTCGGGTGAGTGAGGTCCTTTACGCGCCGATCAAACGGGAGGCGATGTAGCCCTCGACCTGATCGAGTGCCACGCGTTCCTGCGCCATCGTGTCGCGCTCGCGGATGGTGACTGCGTGGTCGTCGAGGGTGTCGAAGTCGACGGTGATGCAGAACGGGGTGCCGATCTCGTCCTGTCGACGGTAACGGCGACCGATGGCTCCGGCATCGTCGAATTCGACGTTCCAGTACTGACGCAGTTGCTGCGCAAGGTCTTTCGCCTTGGGCGTCAGGTCTGCGTTACGCGAGAGCGGAAGCACCGCGACCTTCACCGGTGCCAGGCGACGATCGAGCTTGAGCACGACGCGCTTGTCGACGCCGCCCTTGGCGTTGGGGGCCTCGTCCTCGGTGTACGCGTCGACGAGGAACGCCATCAGCGAACGCGTCAGACCGGCCGCAGGCTCGATGACGTACGGGGTGTAGCGGGTGTCGGTGGCCTGCTCGTAGTAACTCAGGTCCTGGCCCGACGCCTTGGAGTGCACCGAGAGGTCGTAGTCGGTGCGGTTCGCCACGCCCTCCAACTCGCCCCACGCACTGCCCTGGAAGCCGAACTTGTACTCGATGTCGACGGTGCGCTTGGAGTAGTGCGACAACTTTTCCTTGGCGTGCTCGTAGAGCCGCAGGTTCTCCGGATCGATACCGAGATCGGTGTACCACTTCATGCGGTAGTCGATCCAGTACTGATGCCACTCGTCGTCCTCGCCGGGCTTGACGAAGAATTCCATCTCCATCTGCTCGAACTCACGGGTGCGGAAGATGAAGTTTCCCGGAGTGATCTCGTTGCGGAAGCTCTTGCCGATCTGGCCGATGCCGAACGGTGGCTTCTTGCGTGAGGTGGTCAGCACGTTGGCGAAGTTGACGAAGATGCCCTGTGCGGTCTCGGGACGCAGGTAATGCAGGCCCTCTTCGTTGTCGACCGGGCCGAGGAAGGTCTTGAGCAGACCCGAGAATGCACGCGGTTCGGTCCAGGAGCCGGGTTCACCGGTTTCCGGGTCGCGGATGTCGGCCAGGCCGTTCTCCGGCGGGTGGCCGTGCTTCTCCTCGTAGGCCTCGATGAGGTGATCGGCGCGGTACCGCTTGTGCGTGTGCAACGACTCCACCAGCGGGTCGGAGAACGTCTCGACGTGACCCGACGCCTCCCACACCTGCCGGGGCAGGATCACCGAGGAGTCCAGCCCGACGGTGTCGTCGCGGCTGGTGATCATGTTGCGCCACCACTGCTTCTTGATGTTCTCCTTGAGCTCGACGCCCAGCGGGCCGTAGTCCCAGGCCGACTTGGTACCGCCGTAGATCTCGCCGCACGGGTAGACGAGGCCTCTGCGCTTGGCGAGGTTGGCGACGGTTTCGACTTTGGACTTGGGTGCCACTGGCGGAGCTCTCCATCTTCGGTTACATCGTGTAAGAGGTGACGGGCGGTTTTCGCCCTGATCAGACTATCTGGCTCGGCGGTCTAAACCGAACAGCGGTCGGCTGCGGAAGTTGACATGCGCACCTGTGCATATCACAATGAATACGATTTGCAATAACAACTACTGCACTAACCTGGTGTCATGACGTCGCTCGTGCAGGGAGAGTCCGCCGACAACGAACCGGCGACCGAAGGAGCCGCAACCGTGTCCACGGATTCGACAGTGGAAGCAAGTTCGACCCACCGGCAGGACCCGGAGCACCCGTTGCACTCCGGCGATCCGTTCGCCGCCGCTCCCCCGGCTCACATCCCGCCGAAGGAGACTCTGACCGCGGCGGGCGACATCCTGCGGGCACTCGCGGCCCCGGTGCGCATCGCCATCGTGCTGCAGCTGCGTGAGTCCGAGCGGTGCGTACACGAACTCGTCGTCGCCCTCGGCGTCACGCAACCGTTGATCAGCCAGCACCTTCGAGTGCTCAAGGCAGCGGGTGTGGTGCGCGGAGAACGCAACGGACGCGAGGTCCTGTACCGATTGGTCGACGATCACCTCTCCCATATCGTCGTCGACGCCGTGGCCCACGCCGAGGAAGGCCGGAACCTGTGACCGACAAGTCCACCGACACCGCGACATCGCGACGACCCGTCGTCGTCGGAGTGCGGGCCACCAAGCAGCGCAGTGCCATCTCCGATCTGCTCGACACCATCGAGGAGTTCAAGTCCGCACAGGATCTGCACGACGAATTGCGCAAGCGCGGTGAGGGTATCGGGCTCACCACGGTGTATCGGACACTGCAGACCTTGGCCGACGCCGGGACGGTCGACGTTCTGCGCACCGACAACGGCGAGTCGGTCTACCGGCGCTGCTCCTCCGGACATCACCATCACCTGGTGTGTCGCTCGTGCGGTTTCACCGTAGAGGTGGAAGGCCCCACCGTCGAGAAGTGGTCGCAGAGCGTCGCCGAATCCAACGGCTTCAGCGACGTGAGCCACACGATCGAGATCTTCGGCACCTGCAGTCAGTGCACCGCAGCCCCCCAGTGATTCCGCTCAGGCGACGACCTCAGCGATGCGAGGTACCAACGCGTCGATGGCGAACGGAATCGACAGCACCGAGTTGTACGTGATCGCTCCACGCTGATCGGTGGACAACGGCACGATCGCATCGCGCCGAGCAGCATCGAGAGTTCCGAAGATCGGGTTCTCCGCCACCACGTCGATGTCGGCACCGGTACCGAGATAGAGCACCAGGTCCGCATCGAGCATCGAAATGTTCTCGGACGAGACCGGAACGAAGAAGTTGGTGCCGTCGTCCTGGGCGCGGATCGATTCCGGGACCTCGAAGCCCAGTGAGGTGACGAATGTGCCGCGGGCATCACCGGGCAGATATGCGCCGAACTGGCCGTCGTACGGAAGCACCACTGCTGCAGTCTTGCCCGCGAACTCCGGATGTTCGTTTCGAACCTGCTCGAGCGCGGCGTCGGTCTGCGCGTTCAACTGCTCACCGCGGTCGCGTTCACCCATCGCGCGAGCGATGGTGTCGGTGGCAACCTCACGATCGACGGCATAGGCAGCAGATCCTGCAGGTCGGGCGACCGTCGGCGCGATGCCGCTGAGCCTGTCGTACGTCGCCTCGTCGAAACCCGCGTTGAGTCCGGTGATGAGATCCGGCGCCAGCGAGGCGATCAGCTCGAAGTTAGGCTCGGACTCCGAGCCCAGCAGCGTCAACGGCGCGTCACCGACCAACTCGTCGGTCCAGGGACCGAGTCCGGTCTCGT
Organism: Rhodococcus sp. 06-470-2; assembly: GCF_002258235.1. Taxonomy (NCBI): domain Bacteria; kingdom Bacillati; phylum Actinomycetota; class Actinomycetes; order Mycobacteriales; family Nocardiaceae; genus Rhodococcus; species Rhodococcus sp. 06-470-2. The sequence continues at coordinate 3,469 of NZ_NOYB01000004.1, forward strand.
AGAACGTGTACCCGGTGTTCCCGACGGGAACGGTGCCGAGCGCGATGACGGCATCGGCGTCGGACACCCCGAGGGTGACGATGCGCGTGGGCTTCTCGGCGATGGTCGTGCTGCCGTAGATGTGGTCGATGACAACCGGGAACGCACCGTCCGCCGACTGCGTCGCCGTGTCGACGTCGTCGGTGGTCGAACAGGCCGTCACGGCCGCACCGAGGGTGATCACCGCCACCACTACCGTGAGCATTCGGGTCCACCGCACAGTCATCGCATCCACCTCTACTAGAAACTAAGTACAGGCAAACCTTAGCTGACGAGTCAGGGAAGTAGGCCCTCACGCGCCTTCTCGACTCCGGCGAGCACCAGAATGAGCATCGTCAACATCGCCTCGTCGTCCAGACCGTTCGCGGGAAAGGTGTAGCGCAACAACACATCCGCGAGCTTGCCGTGGGTGTTGACCGAGATCGCGCCGAATTGCGAGTCCGCATTGCGGTCGGCAACTTTCTTGTGCAGAGCCGGCTTCAGCGGCCGGTCCCAAGCCAAGACCGCGGTGAGCGAGAGCACCTCGAGTTCGGGCGAGAGTCGAACGGCACGCAGCGAGCACAGAGCGCCCGCGTAGTCGAAACCGAGAGATCCCTCGTCGCCGAGTGTCACCGTCGCGAACTGCGAGAGCGCCAACTGGGCGCGGGCCTGCAACGAAAGCCCCTCGTCCGGCGTCCCGTTCGCGTCCTCACTCATACTTGACTCCACCGAATCGTCGGTCCCGCGAGGCGTATTCGATACACGCCTCCCACAGATCCCGACGGTCGAAATCCGGGAAGAGCTTCTTCTGGAACACGAACTCCGCGTACGCCGACTGCCACAGCAGGAAGTTCGACGTCCGCTGCTCCCCCGACGGACGCAGGAACAGATCCACGTCCGGCATGTCCGCCTCGTCGAGGTACTTGGCGACGGTGGCCTCGGTGATCTTCTCCGGGTTCAGCTTGCCCGCGGCCACCTGTCGAGCGATTTCCCTTGTGGCATCGGCAATCTCGGCTCGGCCGCCGTAGTTGACGCACATCGTCAAGGTCATCACGGTGTTACGTTTCGTCAACTCCTCGGCAACCTCGAGTTCCTTGATGACACTGCCCCACAACCTCGGGCGACGGCCGGCCCAGCGAACCCGGACGCCCATCTCGTTCATCTCGTCGCGTCGACGACGAATGACGTCCCGGTTGAAGCCCATCAGGAACTTGACCTCGTCGGGACTGCGCTTCCAGTTCTCCGTCGAGAATGCGTACGCGGACAACCACTGCACACCGATCTCGATGCAGCCACAGACGGCGTCCATCAGTACCGCTTCGCCCTGCTCGTGCCCTGCGGTTCGCGGCAATCCACGATCCTGTGCCCACCGACCGTTGCCGTCCATGACCAGAGCGACGTGACGAGGAATCAGTTCCGGCTGCAGGATCGGTGGCCGCGCACCCGAGGGGTGCGGGTCCGGCGGGCGCACCGCCGGCCGTTCGTCAGGCCGGGGTTGCGGCTCGCGTCGTCGAATCACGGTCCCCATCCTGCCCGACGGTGTCGGCGAACACGGAGTCAGGTTGGGCCAGCGGCACCTGGTGCGGGTGCGAGCGTTCGATGAGCGGAAGGGTGCGCAACTGTCGTTCGAGATGCCACTGCAGATGAGCCGCCACCAGGCCACTGGCCTGCTTGCGGACGGCATCGGAGGTGGTGACGGTGTAGTCCCACTCGCCTCGCTCGAGCGCCACCATCAGGTCGAGTACCCCGGTCGACGGCGTCGCCGAGCCCGGCGGTCGGCAATGCACGCACACCGCACCACCGGCAGCGACGTGGAACGCACGGTGCGGCCCCACCGCGGCGCACCGCGCGCAATCGGTCAGTGCGGGTGCCCATCCGGCGAAACCCATCGCGCGCAGCAGGTATGCGTCGAGCACCAACTCGGGCGGCCGCACGTGCTGCGCGAGGGCGCGCAGGGCACCGACAGTCAGCTGATGCAGCCGCTGCGCGGGCGCGTGTTCCTCACCGGCCAGCCGTTCGGCCGTTTCGAGAACCGCACAGCCGGTGGTGTAGCGGCCGTAGTCGGCGACGATGTCTCCACCGAACGCGTCGACGGTGTGCACCTGGGTGACGATGTCGAGGTTGCGTCCCGGATAGAGCAGGACGTCGATGTGCGCAAACGGTTCCAGCCGTGCACCGAACTTGGATTTGGTGCGGCGAACCCCTTTTGCGACGGCCCGCACGATGCCGTTCTCCCTGGTCAACAACGTGACGATACGGTCGGCCTCGCCCAGCTTGTGCTGGCGCAGGACGACTGCGTTGTCACGGTACGGCCTCACGTCGTCCAGTGTCCCACGCGCGCAGCGGCGGCGACCGTTCCCGCGCTGACGAGAAGTCGATACTGTGCAGGCGTGGATTTCCATCGGTCGACTCTCGTTGCCCAGGCCGCCGCTCTCGCGTCGGGTCGCATCACCTCGGTACAGGCGGTCACCGAATCGCTCGATCGGATCGACAAGAGCCAACCCACGCTCAACGCGTTCCGCCTCGTGCGCCGCGACGCCGCCCTCGCCGAGGCCGCCGAAGCGGACCGGCTGCGCGCCGCCGGCACCAGCGCTCCCCTGCTCGGCGTTCCCGTTGCCGTCAAGGACGACGTCGACGTCACCGGGGAGCCGACCGCCTTCGGCTGCGCGGGCAACTTTCCACCGGCCACCACGGATTCGGAGGTGGTGCGCAGACTGCGTGCGGCCGGGGCCGTCATCGTCGGAAAGACCAACAGCCCCGAACTCGGCCAATGGCCCTTCACCGGCGGCACCTTCGGGCACACCCGCAATCCATGGGACCGCGAGCGCACCCCCGGCGGCTCCTCGGGTGGGAGCTCTGCCGCAGTGGCTGCCGAATTGGTCTCTGCCGCTCTCGGTTCCGACGGTGCCGGCTCGGTGCGAATTCCGGCCTCCTGGACCAATCTCGTGGGGATCAAGCCGCAACGCGGACGCATCTCGTCGTGGCCGGAGCCCGAGGCGTTCAACGGCATCACCGTCATCGGCCCGCTCGCACGTACCGTGGCCGACGCGGCACTGCTCCTCGACGTGGTCTCGGGTAGTCACGACGGAGATCTGCATCGTCCGAAACCACTGACCGTCTCCGATGCCGTCGGACGCAACCCCGGCTCGCTGCGCATCGCGCTCAGCCTGCGTAAGCCCTTCATCCCGACGCCCGCACCCCTGGACCCCGAGATCGCGGCTGCCGCGTACGAGATGGCCGCGGTGCTGCGACTGCTTGGACATCGAGTGGTCGTCGACGACCCCGCCTACGGAATGCTGTTGGGGCTCAACTTCTTACCCCGCTCGCTGGCCGGTGTGGCGGCCTGGGTGGACCGTCTGCCGGAGCCGTCTCTCGCCGACCCGAGGACCCGAGCCAATGCCAGGAGCGGCCGAGCTCTCGCCGGAGCGCCGCTCCGTGCAGCCCGCGCCGCCGAGCCGCGCATCGGGCGTCGTATCGGCCGATTCTTCGACGAGTACGACATCGTGCTCGCCCCGACGACGGCCACCCCACCGCCGCGGATCGAGGCCATCGACGGCATCTCCAATGCCGACACCGATCGGGTGATCACCGAGCACTGTCCCTACACCTGGCCGTGGAACGTGCTTGGCTGGCCGAGCGTCAACGTGCCGGCAGGGTTCACCACCGCCGGCCTTCCGATCGGCCTGCAACTGATGGGCCACGAATCCTCGGAGCCGCTACTGGTGTCGGTGGCCGCTCAGCTCGAGAACGTGTTGCAGTGGCACCGCAAGCGCCCCGATCCCTGGTGGACCAGGTGAGCGAAACTTCGTAGTCTGCTACGAATTGTCGTGCACGTGCGGCGAAGCCGCTCCGGTCAGAATCCGAGCTTGCCCATCTGCTTCGGGTCGGTCTGCCAGTCCTTGGCGATCTTCACGTGCAGGTCCAGGTAGATCCTGGTGCCGAGCAGCTTCTCGATCTGCAGTCGCGATGCAGTACCGACTTCCTTGAGTCGTGAACCGCCCTTGCCGATGATGATCGCCTTCTGACTCGATCGCTCGACGTACAGAATTGCGTGCACGTCGAGCATGTTGTCGTGGCCCTCCCGAGGGAGGACCTCGTCGATGACGACGGCCAGCGAGTGCGGCAACTCGTCGCGGACGCCCTCGAGCGCGGCCTCACGGATGAGTTCGGCCATGAGGATTTCCTCGGGCTCGTCGGTCAACTCTCCGTCGGGGTAGAACGCCGGGCCCGGGGGGAGCTCGGAGGCCAACAGGTCGACGAGCTTCTCGATCTGCTCGCCCGATTCGGCCGACACCGGAATGACGTGCGAATTCTCACCGAGCAGCTTCGACAGCGACATCAGCTGCTGTACGACGCGTTCCTTCTTGACCTTGTCGATCTTGGTCACGATGCCGATGAGCGTCGTCTTGGGCGCGATGTGCCGCACCTGTTCGAGAATCCACCGGTCGCCGGGCCCGATCTTCTCGTCCGCGGGGATGCAGAGTCCGATGACGTCGACCTCGGAGTAGGTGTCCTGCACCAGGTCGTTGAGGCGTTGACCCAGTAGCGTTCTCGGTCGGTGCAGGCCCGGCGTGTCGACCAGGATCAGCTGGGCGTGCTCTCGGTGCACGATGCCGCGAATGGTGTGCCGCGTCGTTTGGGGACGTGAGGACGTGATGGCGATCTTCGATCCCACCAACGCATTGGTCAGCGTGGATTTGCCGGTGTTGGGTCGACCTACGAAACAGACGAATCCGGATCGGAACTCACCGTTGTTCTGCTCTGACACAAGAGCACCTCCAGATTTCAGTGTTGGCGAGTGACGTCCGACGAGTCGTCGTCCTCGGTGGTTTCTTCGTCCGGTTCGAGCTTCTCGACCAGGACCGTGGCAATACGGACGCGCCCCTTCGGGTCGGCTCCACCTTCTCCGCGCAGCAGGAGTCCGTGGGTGATGACCTGCGAACCGGGCAACGGTACTCGGCCGAGTTCGTAGCCGAGGAGTCCACCGACGGTGTCGACTTCCTCGGATTCGATGTCGATGCCGAAGATCTCGCCGAGGTCCTCGAGCGGCAACCGCGAGGACAGCCGATAACGTCCGTCGTCCAGTTCCTCGATGGGCGCAACCTCGTCCGAGTCGTATTCGTCGGCTATCTCGCCGACGATTTCCTCGATCACGTCCTCGATGGTCACCAGTCCGGCGATGCCTCCGTACTCGTCGACGAGCAGGGCCATGTGGTTGCGATCGCGCTGCATCTCGGCGAGCAGACTGTCGAGCGCCTTGGAGTCGGGAACGAAGACGGCCGGACGCATCACCTCGGACACCTGCACTCCGCGGCCACCGTCTGTGGAGTGATACGTCTGCTGCACAAGGTCTTTGAGGTAGACGACCCCCACCACGTCGTCCACGTTCTCGCCGATCACCGGGATGCGGGAGTGGCCGCTGCGCACGGCCAACGAAGTGGCCTGCCCTGCTGATTTGTCGGACTCGATCCACACCATCTCGGGGCGCGGAACCATGACCTCACGGGCGGAGGTGTCTCCGAGCTCGAACACCGACTGGATCATCCGCCGTTCGTCGTCGGCCACGACACCGCGCTCGCGGGCCATGTCCACCAGTTCACGCAGTTCGATCTCGGAAGCGAACGGGCCGTTGCGAAATCCCTTACCGGGGGTGATCGCGTTACCGATGAGAATGAGCAGGCGGCTGATCGGCCCGAGGAGCCACCCGAGTGCACGCAGCGGCAGTGCTGCCGCCAACGCGATCGAGTACGCGTTCTGCCGACCGAGGGTTCGCGGACCGACACCGATCACGACGTAACTGACCAACACCATCGCCACCGCGCTGATCACCAGTGCCGTGGTGGAGTCGATCAACTGCGTCAGGCCACCCGCGAGCAACACCGTGCCGCCGATTTCGCACAGAATGCGCAGCAGCACCATCAGGTTGACGTACCGCGGGCGGTCGCCGACCACCACGACGAGGCCGGCGGCACCGGGGCGCTCGTCCTTGACCATGTCGTCGATTCGCGCCCGCGACACCGTGTTCAGCGCGGAATCGACGGCAGCGAACAGGCCTCCGAGAGGCACCAGAAGGACAGCGAACACGATGAGCGCAGCAGCACTGCTCACGCGCTACGACCCCACACTTCCACCTGTTCGACGACGCAGCTCATCGATCGAGTCCATCGACGAAACCGGCCTTGCCGAGGAGCCGGGCATCGCGGGCGGCCTGTTCGGCAGCCTGTTCCGCTCGCCTTGCGTCCTCGTACCATTCGGCCAGCAGTCGGTTCTGCAGCTCGAACATTTCCTTCTCTTCGTCCGGCTCGGCGTGGTCGTAACCGAGCAGGTGCAACACACCGTGCACGGTCAGCAACGCCAACTCGTGCTCGAGCGAATGTCCCGCAGCTGCAGCCTGATCCGCGGCGAACGACGGGCACAGCACGATGTCGCCGAGCATCGCCGGTCCTGGCTCGGGCGCATCGGGACGACCGCCCGGCTCGAGCTCGTCCATCGGAAACGACATCACGTCGGTGGGGCCGGGCAGATCCATCCACCGCATGTGCAGATCGGCCATCGTGGCCGAATCCACCAGCACCATCGACAGTTCCGCGGCGGGATGCACGTCCATGCCGGCGATCGCGAACCGTGCGACCGAGACCAGCTCGGGTTCGGAGATGTCCATCCCCGACTCGTTGGACACTTCGATACTCATCTAGCCACTACCCACGCTCTCGTTGCCTGCATCTGTCGTTCCGTACGCCTGAATCATCTTCTCGCCGAACGCGGTCCACCGGTCCGCCGTTGCGCCCGATTGGGAATGACGCCTTCCGACGTCGACTCGAACCGCTCGTACGCGTCGACGATCTCCGAAACCAATCGGTGCCGCACCACGTCGCTGCTGGTCAGCTGCGCGAAGTGGATGTCGTCGACGTCGGTGAGGATCTCCGACGCCGCGCGCAGCCCGGATCGCGCGCCACCGGGAAGATCCACCTGCGTCACGTCGCCGGTGACGACGATCTTCGACCCGAATCCGAGTCGCGTCAGGAACATCTTCATCTGCTCGGCGGTGGTGTTCTGTGCCTCGTCGAGAATGATGAATGCGTCGTTGAGCGTGCGGCCGCGCATGTAGGCGAGCGGGGCGACTTCGATGACCCCCGCCTGCATCAGCTTGGGGATCGCTTCGTCGTCCATCATGTCGTGCAACGCATCGTGCAGCGGACGCAGGTACGGGTCGATCTTCTCGTGCAGCGTTCCGGGCAGGAAGCCGAGGCGCTCCCCCGCCTCCACTGCAGGACGCGTCAGGATGATGCGGCTGACCTGCTTGGTCTGCAATGCCTGCACGGCCTTCGCCATCGCCAGGTACGTCTTGCCGGTACCGGCCGGGCCGATGCCGAACACGATGGTGTTGGCGTCGATCGCATCGACGTACCGCTTCTGGTTCAGCGTCTTGGGCCGGATCGTCTTGCCGCGGCGCGAGAGGATGTCGAGGCTGAGCACCTCGGCCGGTGAATCCGACACGCCCTCGGTGAGCATGGCGATCGATCGGCGCACCGCATCGGGAGTCAGTGGCTGAGCACGCTTGGCCAGCGCGGCCAACTCGGAGATCACCCGTTCGGCCAGCGCCACATCCGCCACTTTTCCGGTGAGCGTCACGGCGTTTCCTCGTACGTGGATGTCTGCCGTCAGCATCTGCTCGAGCGCCCGCAGATTCTCGTCGGACTGTCCCAGCAGTGGCATCACCGCTTCGGGGGCGAGTTCCAAGGTGGACCGAACGTCACGCTCGGCGGGAAATTCGCTGTGTTCACTCACGTGGTGGCTATGGCCTGCTCTCTGGTGTCGGCTGCTCGGATGTGCACTTGCTATGGATGGAGTTTAACGCCGCAGCAACGATGCGCATTCCCATTAACCGGCGGTGGCACCGAGCACGGCGTTGAGCGAGAGCGCCCAACACCGCGAATCGGGGTTCAGGAAAGCGAAGTGGTCTTCCCCAGGCACGATCGTCAGTCGGGCGTCGTCTCCGGCGGCTCGCGCCAGCGCGACGTACCGCTCGCTCTGCGCGGCGGGCACCTGGACGTCCTCGGCCCCGTGCAGGCAGATCGTCGGGATACCGATGGGTGCACGGGCAGCAGGCGAGGCGGATCGGTACAGCGCGGGGTCGTCCTGGTACCGGGCCTGCAACAGCGCCTCGACCGCCGGGTTGGTGCGTCCCGACGCACCTCGCGGTTCGAGATCGAGAACGCCGGCCTGCGAGACGATGCGTGACGGGCGGACCTTCGTGCCGGTCTCTCCGCCGAGCCACACGGCCAGGTGCCCGCCTGCGGAGTGCCCGATCACGCGCACGTCGTCGATCCCGACCGGGGCGTGGTGCTGCAGTTCCCCCGCGACCACGTCGAGTGCTGCGGTCACGTCGGACTGCATCTCCGGCCAGTGTCCGCCTGCGCCGACGCGTCGGTACTCGATGTTCCACGCCACCGCTCCGGCTCCGGCCACGGCGCGGGCGAACTGGGTACCCAGATTGGATCCGTACTGTCCGCTCCAGAACCCGCCGTGCACCACCACGACCACCGGGGTCGTGTCGTCGACGGGTTCGGCCGGCAGATAGAGATGGCCGAACTGCTCCGGGTGGTCGCCGTAGGCGATCTTGATCCGTGCGCTCATGCGTTCTGGAAGTCGGGCGGCAACTGTGCCCACCGCGAGGTCAGAACCCCGAGCGCGCCGAGGGCCACCGCTCCTGCCGTCGAGGTCCGCAGCACCGTAGGGCCGAGCACGACCGGGGTTGCACCCGCCTCGGTCAGGGCGGCCACCTCTCGGTCGTCGAGGCCACCCTCGGGTCCCACGACGATCGCGACCTCGGGCACCGAGTCGAACGGCAGGTCTCGGAACGCCGAGGTGGCCGCCTCGTGCAGCACCGCCACGATTCCACCGCGCTCCACGACGCCGCGCACGAAGGCGTCGACCGCACGCGAATCGTGCAGCTCGGAGACCTCGGGGATGAATGCCCGACGCGACTGCTTGGCGGCCTCGGCCGCGGTACTCCGCCACTTCGCGACGCCCTTGGATGCCTTCGGGCCATCCCACCGGGCGACGCATCGCGCGGACTGCCAGGGAACCACGGCGTCGACGCCTGCCTCGGTGGCCAGCTCGACGGCCAGTTCCGATCGGTCCGCCTTCGGCAATGCCTGCACCAGCGTCACCACCGGAGTGGGACGCGGCATCTCGCTGCGTGCTTGGACTGTCAGCTCCAGTCGGTTCTTCTCCGCTGCGGCCACGACCGTGTCGGCCAGACCGCCCGCTCCGTCACCGAGCAGCACCCGCTCGCCGACGCGGATGCGTCGCACCGTCGCGGCGTGATGACCTTCCTTGCCGTCGAGCACCGCGACCTCGCCGACGTTCGGCAGCGGGGAGAGGTAGAAGACCGTGGGGGCCATCGATCAGCGACCGCTGAAAGCTTCCCGCAACCGCGAGAACAGGCCACCGCTGTGCGCCGAGCCGGTGGTGACCACCTCCGCCGAGTCGCGGTCGCGCATCGACCTGAGCTGTTCGAGCAGATGGGTCTGCTTGCTGTCGAGCTTGGTCGGCACGATCACCTCGAGGTGCGCGTGCAGATCGCCGCGAATGCCCGACCGCAGCTTGGGCATACCGTGACCGCGTAGCACCGTGGTCGAATTCGGTTGTGTGCCTTGCTCGATCGAGATCTCGGTGGGTCCGTCGATGATCGCGTCGACGGTGACCGAGGTGCCGAGTGCCGCGTCGACCATCGGGACGCGGACGGTGCAGTGCAGGTCGTCACCGTCGCGCACGAACACCTCGTGCTGCTGTTCGACGATCTCCACGTACAGGTCACCAGCGGGTCCGCCGCCCGGACCGACCTCGCCCTGCGAGGCCAGTCGGATCCGCATGCCGTTGCTCACGCCGACCGGCACCTTGACCGAGATGTCGCGACGCGACCGGACGCGACCGTCGCCGCCGCACTTGCGGCAGGGGTCGGGGATCGTCTCGCCCGCGCCGCGGCAGGTGGGGCACGGACGGCTGGTCATGACCTGGCCGAGGAACGAGCGCTGTACCGACTGCACTTCACCGGCACCTCCGCAGGTTTCGCAGCGGACCGGCTTGGAGTCGCCGTTGGTGCCCGAGCCCGTGCACAGGTCGCACAGGATCGCCGTGTCGACGGTGATGTGCTTGGTCACGCCGGTGGCGCACTCGTCGAGAGTGAGCTTGGTACGCAGCAGCGAGTCCGCGCCCGGCTGCACACGGCCCTTGGGCCCGCGCTGGGAGCCGCCCGCGCCGCCACCGAAGAACGCTTCGAACACGTCCCCGAGGCCGCCGCCGAATCCGGCTCCACCGAATCCACCGCCGCCGCCTCCGCCGCCCTGCTGGAGCGGGTCCCCGCCGAGGTCGACGATGCGACGCTTCTCCGGATCCGAGAGCACCTCGTATGCGGTGGAGATGTCCTTGAACCGTGCCTGCGCGGCCTCGTCCGGGTTGACGTCCGGGTGCAGTTCTCGCGCCAGTTTGCGGTAGGCGCGCTTGATCTCCTGGTCCGTCGCCTGCTGGCCGACGCCCAAAGTCCCGTAATAATCCCGTGCCACGTCGTCTCTTTCGTCCTAGAAGATGAATCTCGTTCGATAGTGCTGTGTGCGGCCGCCCGCGCCCCCGCGGCCGTCGTTCGATCGGTTCTCGCTCGTCGTCAGCGTTCGGCGAGGACCTCGCCGATGTACCTGGCAACCGCGGCGACCGACGCGATTGTTCCTGGGTAGTCCATTCGGGTCGGCCCGAGAACACCCATTCCTCCGAGGACCATGCCAGCCGACCCGTACCCGGTGGAAATCACCGACGTTCCGCGCATCTCCTCGACCTGCGTTTCCTCGCCGATCCGCACCGTGACCGTTCGGGTGTCCTGTGTCACGGCGAGCAGCTTGAGCACCACCACTTGCTCTTCCAGCGCCTCGAGTACCGCTCTGAGCGACCCGGGAAACCCCGCGTCGCCCGCGAAGTCCGCGGCGTTGCGCGTCAGGTTCGCCGTGCCGCCGAGTACCAGGCGTTCCTCGGGGTGCTCGACGAGTGATTCCACCAGCACCGTTGCCGATCGAATCATCGCGTCGCGCAGCGCGGGCGGGGCGTTCTCGGCGAGTTCGGCCACCGCAGCCGACGCCGCCGCCAGCCGCTTGCCTTCCAGCGCACCACCGAGGAGACGCCGCAGCTGAGCCAAGTTCTCGTCGTCGATCACGTCACCGAGTTCGACGATGCGCTGATCGACTCGACCGGAGTCGGTGATGAGCACCAGCAGCAGCCGGGCCGGGGTGAGCGCCACCACTTCCAGGTGGCGCACCGAGGACGCCGACAGCGTGGGGTACTGCACCACGGCCACCTGGCGGGTCAACTGGGCCAGTAATCGAACGCCGCGTCGCAACACGTCGTCCAGGTCGACGCCGTTCTCGAGAAACTCCAGGATGGCGCGACGTTCGGCAGCAGACAGTGGCTTGACGTCGGCTATCCGGTCGACGAACTGCCGATAGCCCTTGTCGGTCGGCACCCGACCGGAGCTGGTGTGCGGCTGGGCGATGTAGCCCTCGGCCTCGAGCACAGCCATGTCGTTGCGCACCGTTGCACTGGACACTCCCAGGTTGTGGCGCTCGACCAGCGCACGCGAACCGACGGGTTCCTGGGTGGACACGTAGTCCGCCACGATCGCTCGTAGAACCTCGAACCGCCTGTCGTCGGTGCTCGACATCGGTGCCCACCTCCGTTCTCGTTTCCAATCGTCGCTCGAGTCTAGTAGCCGGCGAACACATGCTCGTGCAAGGCCTTACTGTGGTCCGAGTGGAAACGTTCTTTCGATTCGGTCCAGCGGCTCGAGGCTCGCGATGATCTTCAAGGGTGTTCGTGACGGAAAGCCGTACCCCGAGCACGGCCTGTCCATCCGCGACTGGTCGAGAATCCCGCCGCGCCAGCTCCGCCTGGACGAGATCGTCACCACCACCAAGGTGCTCGAGCTGGACAGATTGCTGTCCGAGGACTCCACCTTCTACGGCGATCTGTTTCCCCACGCGGTGCAGTTCCGCGGCGTCATCTATCTCGAGGACGGCTTGCACCGCGCTGTGCGTGCGGCACTGAGAAATCGAACTGTGTTGCACGCCAGGGTGTTCGACTACGACGCCCTCGGAGCCTGAGCCAGGTTTTTCAGGCGGCCGCGATGGTGCGCACCACCGCGTCGGCCAGCAGTCTGCCTCGGTCGGTCAGCACGAGATGGTCACCCCGGGCCACCATCAACCCGTCCGCGACGGTCTGCTCGGCAGCGGCGCGCTCGGCCGGCCCCAGCAGAGTTCTCGGCACTCCCGAGCGGAGCCGCACGGTCAACATCAGCTCCTCGAGGTGCCGATCCTCGGCGCTGAGCAGTTCGCTGCCCAGCACCGGTAGGTGACCTGCGGCGAGGCGATCGGCGTATGCGGCCGGGTGCTTGACGTTCCAGAACCGGGTGCCGCCGATGTGACTGTGTGCACCGGGTCCCGCGCCCCACCAGTCGCCGCCGTCCCAGTAGCCGATGTTGTGGCGGCACTGCGCTGCGGCGTCGGTGGCCCAGTTCGACACCTCGTACCAGGACAGGCCTGCGGCGTTCAACGCCGTGTCGATGCGCTCGTATCGGCTCGCCAGTACGTCGTCGTCGGGGGCAGGCAGCTCACCTCGGCGAACCTTGCGGGCCATGGCGGTGCCGTCCTCGACGATCAGCGCGTAGGCCGAGACGTGGTCGACACCGGCGTCGAGAACCGCGGCGAGAGACTGGTCCAGGTCACTGTCACGCTCGCCCGGGGTGCCGTAGATGAGGTCGAGATTGACGTGCTCGAATCCCGCCGCACGTGCTTCCTTGGCTGCGGCGACCGCGCGACCGGGCGTGTGCGTGCGATCGAGCACGGCGAGCACGTGTGGCGCAGCGGACTGCATTCCGAGCGAGATACGAGTGAAGCCCGCATCACGGAGCCGGTCGAAGAATCGAGGCGACGTCGATTCGGGGTTGGATTCCGTGGTCACCTCGCCGCCGTCGGTCAGGCCGAAGCTGGACCGCACCGCCCCCAGGACGTCGGCCAACCCGTCGCCCCCGAGCAATGACGGCGTGCCACCGCCGACGAAGACGGTGTCTGCCGTCGGAACGCGGCCCGTACCGGCCTGGATCAGCCCCGCAGCGATGTCCAACTCACGTCGCAGGCCCTCCAACCAGGACTGCGGTGACGCCGACGTTCCCAGTTCACCGGCCGTGTAGGTGTTGAAGTCGCAGTACCCACATCGGGTGGCGCAGAACGGGACGTGAACGTAGATCCCGAATGCGCGGTCCCCCACCCCGTCGAATGCCTCGGTCGGCAGCTCGAAGGTGGACGGGACGGGTAGGACGGTATTCACGCCCTCCAGTGTCCCAGAGTCCAGGCCCACCCGATCCCACTCGCCCTGCCAGCCTATTTACCCCGAAATCGGGGTAAATAGCTGCCGCCGTCGTCCGTCGCCGCGATGACGTGGCACAATGGCTCCCGTGACCGACTCAGGAATTCGACTCGTGGCGCGCCGCCACGTCGACCTCGGCCGTGTCTGCAGCGCGTCGTGTCGACACACGACCGGCTGCTGACCAGCCCTCCTTCGAGCACGTCCATTCGATCCACCGGTTTCCCGCTGTCGTCGAAAGCGCAGATGTCCGCGGTTTCGTCCCGGTTACCGGCCAGCACAAAGATGCAGGAGCAATGCATGTCGTCGACCAGCGACGCGACCACCGACGCTGTCCCCGCCACACCACGGGAGCGCACGCCGCGGCCGACCAAGCGTCGGGCCGAGGGCCAGTGGGCCTTGGGTTACCGGGAGCCACTGAACGCCAACGAGCAGTCCAAGAAGGACGACAACCCGCTCAACGTGCGTGCCCGCATCGAGAACATCTACTCCAAGCAGGGTTTCGACAGCATCGACAAGGGCGATCTTCGCGGCCGTTTCCGGTGGTGGGGCCTCTACACCCAGCGCGAACAGGGCTACGACGGCACGTTCACCGGTGACGACAACATCGATCTGCTCGAGGCCAAGTACTTCATGATGCGCATTCGCTGCGACGCGGGCGCGTTGAATCTCGAGCAGCTGCGCACACTGGCGCAGATCTCCCAGGACTTCGGCCGCGACACCGCCGACCTCTCCGATCGGGAGAACGTGCAGTTCCACTGGATCGAGGTGGAGAACGTCCCCGAGATCTGGCGTCGAATCGAAGCGGTCGGCCTGAAGACCACCGAAGCGTGCGGCGACTGCCCCCGTGTCGTTCTCGGCTCCCCGCTCGCAGGTGAGGCCGTCGACGAGATCCTCGACCCCACCTCCGCCATCGACGAGATCGTCGAGCGCTACATCGGCAAGCCCGAGTACTCCAATCTGCCGCGTAAGTTCAAGACGGCGATCTCCGGCCTGCAGGACGTGGTGCACGAGATCAACGACTGCGCCTTCGTCGGCGTGGTGCATCCCGAGCACGGACCGGGTCTGGACCTGTGGGTCGGCGGCGGACTGTCCACCAACCCCATGCTCGCGCAGCGCGTCGGCGTCTGGGTCCCGCTCGAGGACGTTCCCGATGTGTGGGAGGGCGTCGTCTCGATCTTCCGCGACTACGGATACCGCCGGCTTCGCACCAAGGCGCGCCTGAAGTTCCTCATCAAGGACTGGGGCATCGAGAAGTTCCGCCAGGTCCTCGAAGACGAGTACCTGCACCGCAAGCTCATCGACGGCCCGGCTCCCGAGAAGCCCGCTCGGCCCCGCGACCACGTCGGCATCCAGAAGCTCAAGAACGGCCTCAACGCCGTCGGCGTGGCACCCATCGCGGGGCGTGTCTCGGGCACTGTCCTCGCCGCCGTCGCCGACGCCGCCGAGAAGGCCGGATCGGATCGCGTGCGATTCACGCCGTACCAGAAGCTGATCGTGCTCGACGTTCCCGACGAGACGCTCGAACAGCTGATCTCCGATCTCGATGCGCTGGGCCTGCCTGCCCGGCCGTCGCACTGGCGCAAGAACCTGATGGCCTGCAGCGGCATCGAGTTCTGCAAGCTCTCGTTCGCCGAAACCCGCAAGCGTTCACAGGTTCTGGTGCCGGAGCTCGAAGAGCGCCTGTCCGACATCAACAGTCGACTCGACGTTCCGATCACGATCAACATCAACGGCTGCCCCAACTCGTGCGCGCGGTCGCAGATCGCGGACATCGGCTTCAAGGGGCAGTTGGTCGACGACGGAGCCGGGAATCAGATCGAGGGTTTCCAGGTTCATCTCGGAGGCAGCCTCGGTCTGGACAGTGCGTTCGGCCGAAAGTTGCGCCAGCACAAGGTGAACAGCTCCGAGCTGGGAGATTACATCGACAGAGTGGTGCGCAATTTCGACAAGCACCGCGAGGACGGCGAACGGTTCGCTCAGTGGGCCGTGCGAGCAGACGAGGCGGATTTGCGATGAGTACCAGGCTGAATTTGACGGTGGAGGAACTGAAGGACATCGCCGAGCGCGGTGCCCGCGAACTCGACGGGGCGAGCCCACTGGAGCTGCTGCAGTGGACCGAGGACACCTTCGGTAATGACTTCATCGTTGCCTCCAACATGCAGGACGGGGTTCTCGTTCACCTCGCCGCACAGGTTCACCCGGGTGTGGACGTGCTGTTCCTCGACACCGGCTACCACTTCGCCGAGACCATCGGAACGCGCGACGCCGTCGAGGCCGTCTACGGCGTCAATGTCGTCAATGCCCGCGCCGAGAAGACTGTCGCCGAACAGGATTCGATCGAGGGCAAGGACCTGTTCGCCCGCGAGCCCAACCGGTGCTGCGCGATGCGCAAGGTCGCACCCTTGAAGAAGGAACTGGCGAACTACAGCGCCTGGGTCACCGGTATCCGGCGAGTGGAGGCCCCCACCCGTGCCAACGCTCCGCTGATCTCGTTCGACGACGCCTTCGGCCTGGTCAAGATCAACCCGATCGCACCATGGTCGGACGAGCAGATGCAGGCCTACATCGACGAGCATTCGATTCTGGTCAATCCCCTCGTCGACGAGGGCTATCCGTCCATCGGGTGCGCACCGTGCACCGTCAAACCTGCCCCCGGAGCCGACCCGCGCAGCGGTCGTTGGGCCGGCAAGGCCAAGACCGAATGTGGGTTGCACGCCTCATGACACTCGACCTCACCTCGGCAACCGTCGGTCGAACCCATCTCGATGCAGATCGGTTCGACACCCTCGACGCACTCGAATCCGAGGCCATCCACATCTTCCGCGAGGTGGCGGGCGAGTTCGAGCGCCCCGTCATCCTGTTCTCCGGCGGCAAGGACTCGACCGTTCTGCTGCACCTGGCGATCAAGGCGTTCTGGCCCGCTCCCCTGCCGTTCGCGCTGCTCCACGTCGACACCGGCCACAACCTGCAGGAGGTGCTGGACTTCCGCGATCACGTGGTCGCCAAGTACAACCTGCGCCTGCACGTGGCCAGCGTCGAGGAGTACCTCGCCGACGGACGCCTCACCGAGCGTCCCGACGGCATCCGCAACCCGCTGCAGACCGTGCCTCTTCTCGACGCGATCTCCGAGAACCGGTTCGATGCCGTGTTCGGTGGTGCTCGACGCGACGAGGAACGCGCCCGCGCCAAGGAACGAATCTTCTCGCTGCGCAACGCATTCGGCCAATGGGAGCCCAAGAAGCAGCGCCCCGAACTGTGGAACCTGTACAACGGCAAGCACTCTCCCGGCGAGCAGGTGCGTGTGTTCCCGCTCAGCAACTTCACCGAACTCGATATCTGGCGCTACATCGCCCGTGACGATGTGGAGTTGGCCAGCATCTACTACGCCCACCAGCGCCCGGTGTATCAGCGCGACGGCATGTGGATGACGCCCGGCGTCTGGGGCGGACCGGCCGAGGGCGAAGAGCTGCAGACCCTGTCGGTGCGCTACCGCACCGTCGGCGACGGATCCACCACCGGTGCCGTGCTGTCCGAGGCCGCCGACAACCAGGCAATCCTCGCCGAAGTAGCGGCGTCACGACTGACCGAACGCGGAGCCACCCGCGGAGACGACCGCGTCTCCGAGGCTGCCATGGAAGATCGCAAACGAGAAGGATACTTCTGATGAGCAGCACGGGAACGCAACTTCTTCGCCTCGCCACCGCAGGTAGCGTCGACGACGGTAAGTCGACCCTCGTCGGACGGCTGTTGTACGACACCAAATCCGTTCTGGCAGACCAGATCGATGCCGTCACACGGGCCTCGGTGGACAAGGGACTGGCGACACCGGACCTGTCGCTGCTCGTCGACGGCCTACGCGCCGAGCGCGAACAGGGCATCACCATCGACGTCGCCTACCGCTACTTCGCGACGCCGCACCGCTCCTTCGTGCTCGCCGATACCCCCGGCCACGTGCAGTACACCCGCAACACCGTCTCCGGCGCGTCGACGGCTCAGCTGGTCATCCTTCTGGTCGATGCCCGAAAGGGTGTCATCACCCAGACTCGTAGGCACGCAGCGGTTCTCGCCCTGCTCGGCGTTCCGCGCCTGGTGCTCGCGGTCAACAAGATCGATCTGGTCGAGGACCCGGCAACGGTGTTCGCCGAGATCTCGGCCGAGTTCAACTCGCTGACCTCCTCGCTCGGGTGGTCCAGCGAGGACGTCATCGAGATCCCGGTGTCCGCACTGCACGGCGACAACGTCGCGGTGAAGTCCGACAAGACCCCGTACTACGACGGTCCGACCCTCATCGAGCACCTCGAGTCGGTTCCGGTCGATGCCGAACCGCACCGGGTCGGTCTACGTTTCCCCGTGCAATACGTGATCCGGCCCCGCACCGCGGAATTCCCGGATTATCGCGGATACGCAGGGCAGGTCGCAGCGGGCTCCGTCGACGTCGGCGACGAGGTCGTCATCCTGCCCTCCGGCACCCGAACCACAGTCGAGCGCATCGACACCGCCGACGGCGAGTTGCGTACCGCTCATGCCGGACGCAGCGTCACCCTCGTCCTGGCCGACGACGTCGACGTCTCCCGCGGCGACACCATCGCCTCACCACAGGATGCGCCCGAGCCGATCGGCGACTTCGAGGCCACTGTGTGCTGGCTCGCCGAGAAGCCGCTTCGCCCGGGTGCTCGTCTGTTGCTCAAGCACGGCACTCGCACCACCCAGGCCATCGTCGGAACACTGGTCGAACGGTTCGACGAGCAGGAGCTCATCGCGCACGAAGGACCGGAGTCGTTGGAGCTCAACGAGATCGGCCGCATCTCCGTGCGCGTCGCCGAGCCGATCGTGGCGGACGACTACGCCGTCAACAGGCACACGGGCAGCTTCCTGCTGATCGATCCGGCCGGTGGCAACACGTTGGCTGCCGGACTCGTGGGTAACGCTCTGGCTGCCGTCGAGCTGGGGTCGGCAGTTCCGGCGTGAGCGCACTGATCGCGGTTGCCCACGGCAGCCGTGACCCGCGTTCGAGCGCAGCGGTCCACCGCGCCGTCGACGTCCTGCGTCGGCGGCGACCGGACCTGGACGTGCGTGTCGCGTTTCTCGATCTTTCCGAGCCCCGCGTCGATCAGGTGGTCGACGACCTGGCCGCTGCCGGTCACAGCCGTATCGTCGCCGTTCCGATGTTGCTGGGCAAGGCTTTCCACGCGAAAGTCGATCTGCCCGAGCTGTTGGACTCAGCGAGGACGCGACACCCTCTCGTGTCGATCAGGCAGGCCGAGGTTCTGGGAGACGACCGACTCCTCATCGAGGCGGTCCGTGATCGGATCGCCGATACCGGCGTCGGAGTCTCCGATTCGACGGTCGGCATCGCCCTGGCCGCCGTCGGCTCCTCGGTGGCACCGGCGAATCAGCGCACCCGTGTGATCGCACAGAAGCTGCTCGCCGGAACGCACTGGGCCGGAGCCGTGACCTGCTTCGCCACATCGGTGTCCCCGTCCCCCACCGACGCGATCGCACAGCTGCGCGCGCTGGGAGCCGACCGCATCGTCGTGGCACCCTGGTTCCTGGCCCCGGGACTGCTCACCGACCGGATCGAAGCGTCGGTGGCAGGCCTACCGGGCGTGGTGCACGCCGAGGTCATCGGCGCGCACCCGGCCGTGGCCGAACTGGCGTCGCGCCGCTACGACTCCACCGTCGCACGCGAGTCGGTGGCGTCGGCGATCGTGGGCACGCGGGTGGCTCGTACGTAGACGGTCTCGCCCTCGCGCAGGCCGAGAGCCTCGCTGTCTCCTCGGGTGATCTGGGCCGCGAACAGTTCACCGGTTGCCGCGTTCTTCAATTCGACCTTCACCTCGAAGCCGAGGTGCACCACCCGCTCGACGACGGCACGCGTCACACCGGCCGATTCGGCCGTCCCGCTCGCCTGAGCCTGCGCCAACGACGGGTCACGTCCGACGCGAATGTCGTGCGGCCGCACCAGAAGTCCGTTGAGCTTGGCCACCTGACCGAGGAACGACATCACGAAGTTATTGGCCGGGCGATCGTAGAGATCCTCTGGGGTGCCGACCTGTTCGATTCTGCCCTTGTTCAGCACCGCGATCCGATCGGCGACGTCGAGCGCCTCCTCCTGATCGTGGGTCACCAGCACGGTGGTGACGTGGACCTCGTCGTGCAGCCGACGCAGCCACGTCCGCAGATCGGCACGCACCTTCGCGTCGAGCGCGCCGAAGGGCTCGTCGAGCAGCAGCACCTGCGGGTCGACGGCGAGAGCGCGAGCCAGTGCCATGCGCTGGCGTTGTCCACCGGACAGCTGCGCCGGGTAGCGGGTCTGGAAACCGGCCAGCCCGACGATCTCGAGCAACTCGTCGACCTTCTTGGCGATCTCGGCCTTGGGCCGCTTGCGAATCTGAAGGCCGAACGCGACGTTGTCACGCACCGTCAGGTGTTTGAACGCCGCGTAGTGCTGGAAGACGAATCCGATCTCGCGGCGCTGCGGACTCACCCACGTCACGTCCTGGCCTGCGAGCACCACTCGACCGGAGTCGAGCTGCTCGAGTCCGGCGATGGAGCGGAGCAGAGTGGACTTGCCCGAACCACTGGGTCCGAGCAGCGCCGTCAGCGATCCCTTGGGAATGTCGATGCTGACGTTGTCGAGCGCGGCGAAATCGCCGTAGTGCTTGTTGCCGCCAACGACGGAGATCTCGATCTCGGGGGATGCCTCGGTCATTGTTTCGTCCTCTTCTTGTCGAGGGCAGTCATCAACAGCAGCACGATGACGGCGATCGCCATGAGCAGTGTGGACGCGGCGTACGCGCCCTGTTGGTTGAAGTCCTCGTATCGTGAATTGACCAGCAGCGTCAGTGTTTGAGAGATGCCGGGCAGGTTGGTCGAGACCATGATGACGGCACCGAACTCGCCGAGCGAACGCGCGACGGTGAGTACGACACCGTAGGTCAGGCCCCACCGGATCGCCGGAAGAGTGATGCGCCAGAACGTCTGCCACGACGACGCACCCAGCGTCGAGGCGGCCTCTTCCTGCTCCTCACCGATCTCGTAGAGCACGGGTTCGACCTCGCGCACGACGAACGGAAGCGTGACGAAGATCGTCGCGATGACCATGCCGGGAAGTGCGAAGATGACCTTGAAGCCGAGGCTCTCGACGCCACCGAACCATCCGTTGGCTCCCCACAACAGGATCAGCGCAACGCCCGTGATGATCGGCGACACCGCGAACGGAAGATCGACGACGGCTTCGAGTACGCCCTTGCCGCGGAACCGTCCTCGCACGAGCGCCAATGCAGTGATCACGCCGAACACGATGTTGATCGGAACCACTATCGCGACGATGAGCAGAGACAACTGCAGGGCGGATTGAGCTGCAGGCGTGGTGATCTGCTCGAAGAACGTCACCACGCCGTTCTCGAAGGTGCGATAGAGAATTGCCCCGAGGGGGAACAGCACCAGAACGGCGAGGTAGAGCAGAGCCACGGTGCGCAGCGTCAACTTGATCGGCAGGCCGATTTTCACGAGATCTGCTCCTCACGTCGGGCCAGGCGATTGCCCACCACGCGAAGTACGAACAACACTGCGAACGCGATCGCCAACAGCACCACCGAGATCGCGGCGGCATCGGTGGGCCGGTCGTATTCGATGAGTTCGCGGATGTACTGCGACGCCACCTGCGTGTCGTTCGGGATGTTGCCTCCGATGAGCACCACCGATCCGAATTCGCCGATCGCTCGGGCGAACGCGAGACCTCCTCCCGACAGCACGGCGGGCAACAGCACCGGCAGCACGATGCGTCGGAAGATGGTCCAGTTGTTCGCACCCAGTGAGGCGGCCGCCTCCTCGACGTCCTTGTCCAGCTCGATCAGCACCGGTTGCACCGCACGCACCACGAACGGCAACGTCACGAACAGCAGCGCGACGATCACTGCGGGCTTGGTTGCGTTGAACACCAATCCGATCGGACTCGCCGGTCCGTAGAGAGACAGCAACACCAGGCTGGCCACGATGGTCGGCAGCGCGAACGGCAGATCGATCAGGGCGTTGACGAATCGCTTACCCGGGAATTCGTCCCGCACCAGGACCCACGCGATGAGGGTTCCCAGGAACAGATTGATCACCGCCGCCGCGACGGACACCAGGAGGGTGACCTTGAACGTGGCCAGTGCACGCGGCACGGTGACCGCATCCCAGAAGCCGGCCAGACCGCCGTCGAACGACTGAACCGTCAATGCTGCCAACGGAAGCAGCACGATCACGCTGAGCCACAACACGGCAACTCCGAGGCCGAACGGCCCCACCGATCCCGGACCCCTGAACTTTCGGCCTTCCCGCCCGGCACGAAACCGTGGTCTCGTGCCGGGCGAGACGGTCGAACCCGCAGCTGCGGCTTCGGTGGTCGAAGATGACATCGATCGCTACCGAGTACTTTCCTGATAGATCGTCGTGATCGCACCGCTGTCACCGAACAGATCGGCATCCACCTGGGTCCAACCACCGAGATCATCGATGGTGTAGAGCTGTTCGGGGGTGAAGAACTTGTCGGAGTACTCCGACGCGATGTCGGGGTTCGTCGGTCGGAAGCCCGACTCCGCCCAGATCTTCTGCCCCTCGTCGGTGTAGATGAAATCGTTCAGCGCATTGGCGCGGTCGAGGTTGGCACTGCTGTTGATCACGGCCACTGGATTGTCGATGCGGAACGTGACGGGAACGTCCACGTGCTCGACGTTCTGTCCCTGCTCCTCGATGAGCAGCGCCTCGTTTTCGTAGCTGAGCAACGCATCACCCTGGCCCTGCAGGAAGGCTTCGGTTGCGGCGCGGCCGGATTCGGGCTGAACCGGGAAGTGATCGGCGACGAGGGTGCGAACGAAATCGAGACCGGCCTGCCTGTCCTGGCCGCCGTTGCTCTTCGCCGCGTACGGGGCGAGCAGGTTCCACTTGGCCGAGCCCGAGCTGAGCGGGCTGGGGCTGATCACCTGAACGTCCGGCTTGATCAGATCGTCCCAGGTACGAATGTTCTTGGGGTTGCCCTCGCGCACGACGATGGTCACCACGGAGCCGAACGGCACTCCGCCGTAGGCATTCTGGTTCCAGTCCTCGTCGACCTTGCCCGCCTGCACCAGACGGGTGATGTCGGGTTCGACCGAGAAATTGACGATATCGGCGGGTGCGCCGTCGGCCACCTTGCGAGACTGATTGCCCGATGCGCCGTAGTCGGCGTTGATCGCCGTGCCCTCGCCGTCCTCGGTGGCTGCGAACGCCGGACCGATTGCGTCCCAACCGTTCTTGGGTACGGCGTACCCTACGAGAGTCAATGCGGGACCGCTGGCGGTGTCCGGCTCACCGCCGACGACGTCACTCGATCCACCCCCGCATGCAGTGAGGAGAAGGGTTCCCACGGCCGCGAAGGTGGTCAGTAGGTAGCGAGAGTTGTGCCTCATCGAGAGAGGACCTTTCGTGATGATGTGCAGTGAATGCGAGCTGGGCAGAAGTCGACATGGCCGAAGTCGAACCGGAGCACCACCGTGTCCGCGTGCCATCGCGAGATCACCGTGAACCACAAAGGGTTCGCCACGAACCCGACCGCGAGATGCAGGCGCGCGGGCAACGGATCGACGGAACCGATTCGACGAAGGAAGAAATCAACAACAGTCGATATCGGCGACTGCCAGGATGCCGACAGCAATCAACGCCAACTGATGGCGGACGCGGTACTCGGCGGCAGAAGACACGGTCAGGAATCTAGCAGAGGATCCGGACCGACTCTAATCGGCTAGCGAGTCAGCAACCAGGCGATGACAACCAGCACCAGGAGCGCGATGAGCGCCAACGTGACCCGAGACCGAGGCATTACTGTCCATCCTTCGTCGTAGTGGTGGTCGCACCCGTCAGCTCCGCGTCGCGAGCAGCCCGTGCATCACGCCCGAGCAGGTGCAGAACCACCGCGAGCACGCGATCGAAGACACGTGCCAGCAGGAACGCGGTAGGCACGATGACCAGCAGCACGACTATCGACTGTGGCACGAACGGCAAACCCGTCACCCACAGTTCGACGCCGTCCCACCAGCGTGCGATCGATTCCACCCTCGCAGCTTAAACCAGCTCGTTCCGCTCTCACGCCACGCCGACCGACGACCAGCAGTGGACGCATGCCGTGGATCGGTCGATGATTACGCCATGACGGCATACGAAGATGTTTCGCCAGTGCCCCCGGTGGCCGACGAGCCCGCCATGGGGTCGGGGCATCCAGGTCTGGGCGGGGTCGAAGTTCAGGGAGCGTTGGGCAGCACCGACGCACCGGTGTCCACCCTGACGTCCTATCGCAGTGCCTTTCCGCCGATCGACGACTACGCGTTCCTCTCGGACTGCGAGACGACCTGTCTGATCGCTCGCAACGGATCGGTCGAGTGGATGTGCGTGCCTCGCCCTGACTCCCCCAGTATCTTCGGCGCGGTCCTCGATCGCAGCGCGGGACACTTCCGGGTCGGGCCGTACGGTCAATCGGTGCCCGCAGCGCGGCGATACCTGCCCGGTGGCCTGATCGTCGAGACGACGTGGCAGACCGAAACCGGCTGGCTCGTGGTGCGCGATGCACTCGTCATGGGACCGTGGCACAACACCGACCAGCGCTCTCGTACTCACAAGCGCGCACCGAGCGACTGGGACGCCGAGCACATCCTGCTGCGCACCATCAAGTGCGTCAGCGGAACGGTCGAACTCGAGATGAGCTGCGAGCCGGCCTTCGACTACCACCGCGCGCCCGCGAAGTGGGAGTACACCGGCAAGGTGTACGAGGAAACCACCGCCACCTGCGAGGCCAGCGCGGGCGGTGATCAGCCCACGTTGAAGCTGACCACCAACCTCCGCATCGGCATCGAAGGACGCGAAGCCCGCGCCCGCACCCGAATGACGGAGGGCGACAACGTCTTCGTTGCTCTCTCGTGGTCGGATCTGCCTGCGCCGCAGACGTTCGACGAAGCCGCGGACAAGATGTGGCGCACCTCCGAATGCTGGCGGCAGTGGATCACGATCGGCCGATTCCCCGATCACCCGTGGCGAGGCTACCTGCAGCGCAGCGCCCTGACACTCAAGGGTCTGACCTACGCCCCCACCGGTGCCCTGCTGGCTGCGTCGACTACATCGCTTCCGGAAACCCCTGGTGGAGAACGTAACTGGGACTATCGCTACACATGGGTGCGTGATTCGACGTTCGCGCTGTGGGGCCTCTACACACTCGGACTCGACCGCGAGGCCAACGACTTCTTCGCGTTCATGTCCGACGTGGCGACAACGGCGAACGGCGAGGTCAATCCCCTCCAGGTCATGTACGGCATCGGTGGCGAGAAAACGCTCGACGAGAGCGAACTGCCGCACCTGTCCGGATACGACGGCGCACGTCCGGTACGTATCGGCAACGGAGCCTACGACCAGGAGCAGCACGACATCTGGGGGACGATGCTCGACTCGGTGTACCTGCATGTCAAGTCGCGCGAGCACGTGCCCGAATTCCTGTGGCCCCTGCTCAGGCGGCAGGTGGAGGAGGCGATCGCCAACTGGCGCAAGCCCGATCGCGGCATCTGGGAGGTGCGCGGTGAACCCCAGCACTTCACCTCGTCGAAGCTCATGTGCTGGGTTGCGCTCGACCGAGGTGCCAAGCTCGCCGACATCCACGGCGAGACGGAGTATTCGGCCAAGTGGAACGAGATCGCCGACGAGATCAAGGCGGACATTCTCGAGAACGGCACCGACTCTCGGGGTGTTCTCACTCAGCGCTACGGTGACCCGTCGCTGGATGCGTCACTGCTACTGGCACCGCTGCTTCGGTTCCTGCCTGCCGAGGACGAACGCATTCGTGCGACTGTGCTGGCCATCGCCGACGAGTTGACCGAGGACGGCCTGGTCCTGCGCTACCGAACCGACACCACCGACGACGGTCTGGCGGGCGAGGAAGGGACGTTCACGATCTGCTCCTTCTGGCTCGTGTCGGCGCTGGTCGAGATCGGCGAACTTCCTCGCGCCAAGCACCTCTGCGAGCGTCTGCTCGGGTATGCGAGCCCACTCAAGCTCTACGCCGAGGAGATCGACCATCGCACCGGCCGTCATCTCGGCAACTTCCCGCAGGCGTTCACCCATCTCGCGTTGATCAACGCGGTGGTGCACGTCATCCGCGCCGAGGAAGCTCAGGTGGCAGGGCACTTCCAGCCCGCCCACTCCAACCCCTGATCGGGAGGGCTCAGCGGCCGAGTTGCCTCGCCCATTCGGCGACCAGCTCGGCCGCGGGCTTCGCCTGTGCCCGGCGAAAACCGGTGCCGGCCCACATCGAGAGTCCGGACGGATCACCAGCAGCCGCGGCCTTCGCCCGCATCGGCGCGGTCAGGTAGTGCAGATCGGGATACGCCAGTGGTGCGGCCTCGGAGTTCTCGCGCATGAACTCGTTCACCAACCCCCGCGCAGGTCGGCCGGAGAACGCCCTGGTCACTGCAGTGTCGGAAGCGACCGTCAGTTGCTGTCGATGCACCGGCTTGGTGCCGGCCTCGGGTGTGTTCAGAAACGCGGTTCCGAGCTGCGCGGCATGTGCGGCACCCGAATCGAGCAGTGGCGCAATGTCGTTGCCGTCCATCAGTCCGCCGGCGGCGATTCGCGGTAGATCGGATATCTCACGCACCGCGGTCAGCAGTTCGGTCAGCGGCTCGTCGGGGGCCGAGCCGTCGAAAGTGCCGCGATGCCCGCCCGCTTCGGGACCCTGCACCACGAGAGCGTCCACACCGTTGGCGGTGGCCACCGACGCGTCCGACGCGGTGGCGACGGTGGCCCACACCTCTGTTCCTACGGCGTGCAGTTGCGCGACTTCGTCCGCGTCGAACGTCGCGAACGTGCTCGACACCAGCGGTACCGGGTGCGCGAGCAACCAGGCGAACTTCTCGGCGTAGAAGTCGTCGCGTCGGACCAGCTCTCCCGGCTCCGCGTCGAAACGCTCGAACCAGGACGCGAGGTGCTCGGCGTAGGACTTCACGTCCGCACCCGATGGCTCCTCGGGCAGGAAGAGATTGACTCCGAACAGCAGATCGCGGACCGAATCGATCTGCGCTGCAAAGGCTTCGGGCGTCAGCAACGCACCGGCGATCATGCCGAGCCCACCCGCCTCCGAGACTGCACGGGCGAGTTCGGGAGTACTCGGGCCGCCTGCCATCGGCGCACCGACGACGGGAACACGTAACTGCTTCAGAATCGGGGTCGTCACAGTTTCGAAATGTACTCGCGCGCCGTTCGTGACCGGATTCGGTGGGGACCGCGCGTCCCTGCTGACAACTGCGCGCCCCTGCTCCGAGGTGAGCGGGGGCGCGCAGTCGACAGAAAGGGTGTGAGGTCGCTGCCGGCGACCAGGAGCTGCTCTACTTCTTCGGCTTGTCCGACGAGGATTCCGAGGACAGAGCGGCGACGAAGGCTTCCTGCGGCACCTCGACGCGACCGATCGTCTTCATCCGCTTCTTGCCTTCCTTCTGCTTCTCGAGCAGCTTGCGCTTACGGCTGATGTCACCGCCGTAGCACTTGGCCAGCACGTCCTTGCGGATCGCGCGGATGTTCTCGCGGGCGATGATGCGAGAGCCGATGGCGGCCTGGATCGGTACCTCGAACTGCTGACGCGGAATGAGTTCCTTGAGCTTGGTGGTCATCTTGTTGCCGTAGGCGGCAGCAGCGTCCTTGTGCACGATTGCCGAGAACGCATCGACGGCTTCACCCTGCAGCAGGATGTCGACTTTCACCAGCGCGCCGCTCTGCTCGCCGATCTCCTCGTAGTCGAGGCTGGCGTATCCACGCGTCCGGGACTTCAGGATGTCGAAGAAGTCGAAGATGATCTCCGCCATGGGGATGGTGTAGCGCAGCTCCACTCGGGTCTCGGACAGGTAGTCCATACCGCCGAGTTCTCCGCGTCGTCCCTGGCAGAGTTCCATGATGGAGCCGATGAACTCGCTCGGCGAGATGATGGTGCACTTGACCATCGGCTCGAACACTTCCCGCGCCTTGCCCTCGGGCCAGTACGACGGGTTGGTGACGATGTGTTCGGCACCGTCTTCCATTTCGACGCGGTAGACCACGTTCGGCGAGGTCGAGATCAGGTCCAGGTTGAACTCCCGCTCGAGCCGCTCGCGGGTGATCTCCATGTGCAGCAGACCGAGGAAGCCGCAGCGGAAGCCGAATCCCAGCGCGACGGAGGTCTCCGGCTCGTAGGTCAGGGCCGCGTCGTTGAGTTGCAGCTTCTCGAGTGCGTCGCGCAGGTCGGGGTAATCCGAGCCGTCGAGCGGGTAGAGGCCCGAGTACACCATCGGACGGGGTTCGCGGTAGCCGGTCAGCGGCTCGGTCGCGCCCTTGCGGAAGGTGGTGACGGTATCGCCGACCTTGGACTGGCGGACGTCCTTCACACCGGTGATGAGGTAGCCCACTTCGCCGACGCCGAGGCCCTTGGTGGCCTTCGGATCGGGAGAGACGATCCCGACCTCGAGCAGCTCGTGCGTCGAGCCGGTCGACATCATCGTGACCTTCTCGCGCGGGTTCAGCGCACCGTCGACGACGCGGACGTAGGTGACGACGCCGCGGTAGGTGTCGTAGACCGAGTCGAAGATCATCGCGCGGGCCGGGCCGTCGGGATTGCCGACCGGGGCCGGAACCAGCTTGACGACCTCGTTCAGCAGTTCCTCCACGCCCACACCGGTCTTGCCGGACACGCGCAGCACATCGTCGGCCTCGCAGCCGATGATGTGGGCGATCTCGGCGGCGTAGCGATCCGGGTCGGCAGCGGGCAGGTCGATCTTGTTGAGCACCGGAATGATGGTGAGCTCTTTGTCCAGGGCCAGGTACAGGTTCGCGAGCGTCTGCGCCTCGATGCCCTGCGCGGCGTCGACGAGCAACACCGCACCCTCGCAGGCCTCGAGTGCGCGCGACACCTCGTAGGTGAAGTCGACGTGGCCTGGCGTGTCGATGAGGTGCAGCACGAACTCCTCACCGTCGACGACCCATGGGAGCCGGACGTTCTGCGCCTTGATGGTGATGCCGCGCTCGCGCTCGATATCCATCCGGTCGAGGTACTGAGCGCGCATCGACCGGTCGTCGACGACGCCCGTGAGCTGCAACATCCGGTCGGCCAGCGTCGACTTGCCGTGGTCGATGTGGGCGATGATGCAGAAGTTCCTGATCCTGGACGGATCGGTGAACGTCGTGTCGGCGAAGCTGGGCACTCGTATCCTTCGGCTGGCGTGTTCGAAATGAGCGAACGGGTTTCCCTATCGTCCCACGCCGAGAACGGTGCGCCGTCCCCGGCTGTCCGAGTCGGGTGTTCACGTTGCCGCGGTTCGGGCGATGAGCAGCAGCGTCTGCATCGCTACACTCGCCGCATGGCTGGCAACTGGAGCAGATTCGGCAAGGAACTGGGCAAGATCGCGATGCGCGAGGGACCTCGGCTGCTGCGTCAACTGCAGAAGTCCGGAGCCCTGCAGAAGGGCAAGGACGCGATCAGCGGAACGGCCGCGCGCACGTCCGCTCCGGCACCTCGTCCGGGGCGTCCGGTGGCATCGCAGACCAGACCTACAGCGCAGCGCGCCCGCACCATCGAGTACTCCCCCGACCTGGACGGCAAGGCCGACCCCGGTGAGATCGTCTGGACCTGGGTCACCTACGAGGAAGATGCCAGCCAGGGCAAGGACCGCCCGGTGCTGGTCATCGGACGCGAGGGCAACGACCTGCTCGGCCTGATGTTGTCGAGCCAGAGCAGCCGCGACGGAGACCGTGACTGGCAGTCGATCGGGTCCGGGTCCTGGGACGCCGAGGGCCGACCGAGCTGGATTCGACTGGATCGAGTGCTCGATGTGCCCGAGGACGGCATCCGCCGCGAGGGTGCGATTCTGAGCAAGCCCCAATTCGATTCCGTCGCAAACAGATTGCGTCGCGACTTCGGCTGGAACTGATGCGCGCGCGTTGTGCGTCCCGCGAAGGACGCACAACGCGCATCGGGCTCACGCCAACCGGGTGATTTCCACGACCACGTCGAGAGCCGTCGAACCGCCGCCGGAGAAGATGCCCTTCAGCGGTGGCACGTCGGCATAGTCACGGCCGAGTCCGACCGACACGTGCTGCTCGTTGACGGCGATCGCGTTGGTCGGGTCGTAACCCCACCAGGCGCCGGTCCACGCCTCGATCCAGGCGTGGCTCTGGCCCTCGACGGTCGCACCGATCGCGGCCTGCTTCTTCGGGTGCAGGTAGCCCGAGACGTACCGGCTGGGGATGCCGATGCTGCGCAGCATCAACAACGTCAAGTGGGCGTAGTCCTGGCAGACGCCCTTCTTCTCCGACCACGCCTCGACGGCCGAGGTGTGCACGCCGGTGGTCCCCGGCACGTAGGACATCTCCTGGTTGACCCAGTTGGCGATCTCCACCACCGATTCCTGCGGCGGTAGGCCCTTGGACAGCTTCTTCGCCACCGACGCCAGTTGCCTGTTCTTCGGCACGTACTCGGTGTTGTCGAGGACCTCGTTGAAGCGATCGATCACCTGCTCGCTCGCGAGCTCCTCCCAGGAGGCGTTCTCGTCCGGGTAGACGAAGGGGTCGGTCTCGACCACCGACGATCCGGTGACCTCGAGCTCGGTGTGCGGTGCGTGCAGGTCGAACGCCGTCACCGCTGTGCCCCAGTAGTCGGTGTAGCGGTAGGAACGCGTCACCGGGTCGGTCTCGACTCGGTTCAGAATCACGTTCTGCCGGTTGTCACTTCGCGGCGTCAACCGAGCCTCGTTGTACGACGACGTCACCGGTGCGTCGTACTGATAGCCCGTGGTGTGCACGACACGCATACGCCAGCTCACAGTTCACCTTCCAGTTGATCTTCGAATGTTCCCGAGCCGGCGTCCGTCCACGCAACCCACGGAGCTGCATGGAAATACTGCTTGGAGATCGCGTCACCGAGTTCACGGCAGGTTTCCTGCAGGGAGAGCAGGCGCTCCTGCAGATCGTCGAGAATTTCACCGGGACGAAGGAATTCGAGTTCGCTACGAGCGCGGCCGAGTAGGCGCTGCGCTTCGGCGCGTGCACCGACTCGACTGTTGGGCTGATGGTCGAGCTGATCGAGCGAACGTTCCGCCTCGTTGAGTGCGTAGAACACCGAGCGCGGAAAGAGCCTGTCCAGCAACATGAATTCGAGAACTCGCTGGGCGTCGAGCGCGCCGCGGTAGGTGCGCAAGTAGGTGTCGTGAGCACCGGCGGAGCGCAGCACCGTGACCCAAGCCGGCGACGACGGCCGGTCACCGGCTCGCGAGAGCAACAACCGAACGATCATGTCGATGCGCTCGACCGAGCGACCGAGCAGGAGGAAGCGATAGCCGTCGTCGTGACTGAGGGTGGAGTCCGCGAGACCGGCGAACATCGCGGCGCGCTCCTCGATGTAGCTGAAGAACTCGGCCGGGCCGGTGCGCTTGGACGCCCTGATGCGCTCGTTCAAACCGTTGTACGTGGTGTTCAAGCACTCCCACATCTCACTGGACGTGACTTCTCGTGCACCACGGGCGTTCTCACGTGCGCTGGACAGTGAGTCCACGATCGAACCCAACCCGTCCCGGCTGAAGGCGACGACCTCGGTGAGCGACCACACGTCGAGCGAGACGTCCGGCTCGTGCTTGAAGCCGAGTACTCGCAACAACACTCGCGACGTGTGGTCCGGATCGACCGTGGCGTCCTCGAGAAGCTGGTGGACGGTGACGTCGAGAATGCGGGCGGTGTCGTCCGCTCTCTCGACGTACCGTCCGATCCAGTAGAGCGACTCTGCGTTGCGCGCGAGCATTTACTGTCCACCGCCGTTCGAGTCCGAGTTCGTTGCCTGCTGTTGCTGCTGCTGTTGTTGCTGTTGCTGATTCATCTGCTGGTCCATCGTCAGCTCCGGGCCCTGTTCGGCCATCGGCGACTCCGGTGGAACGCTGACGATCTCCTCGCCGGCAAGCTCCTGCTCCTCCAGAGAGGTTCGGGTGGCGAGTACCCAGGTGTCCTTGCTGCCGCCGCCCTGGCTCGAGTTGACCACCAGGGATCCCTCCGGCAACGCAACCCGGGTCAAGCCGCCGGGCAACACCCAGACGTCGTCGCCGTCGTTGACGGCGAACGGCCGCAGGTCGACGTGGCGCGGTACCAATCGATCGCCGATCTTGGTCGGCACCGTCGAGAGCTGCACGACGGGCTGGGCGATCCAACCGCGCGGATCCGCGCGGACCTTCTTGCTGATCGTGGCGAGTTCCTTCGGCGAGGCGTCGGGCCCGAAGACGATGCCGTAGCCGCCCGAGCCTTCCACCGGCTTGATGACCAGTTCGTCGATGCGGTCGAGAACTTCCTCGCACTCGTCGTCGAGCCAGCACCGGAACGTGTCGACGTTGGCCAACAGCGGCTTCTCGCCCATGTAGTAATCGATGATGGTCGGCACGTAGGTGTAGACGAGCTTGTCGTCGCCGACGCCGTTCCCGACAGCGCTCGAGATGACGACGTTGCCTGCCCGAGCGGCATTGACCAGACCTGCAACTCCCAGCACCGAGTCGGGACGGAACTGCATGGGGTCGAGGTAGTCGTCGTCGATGCGTCGGTAGATGACGTCGACCTGACGCTCGCCCTCGGTGGTGCGCATGTAGACGATGTTGTCTCGGCAGAACAGGTCGCGTCCTTCGACGAGCTCGACGCCCATCAGTCGCGCGAGCAGCGAGTGCTCGAAGTACGCCGAGTTGGCGACGCCAGGAGTGAGAACCACCACGGTCGGGTCGGCCTCGTTGAGGGCGGCCGACGCGCGCAGTGCCCGCAGCAGATGCGAGGCGTAGTCACCGACGGCGCGGACGCGGTGGCTGGCGAACAGATCGGGGAACACCCGGGCCATGGTGCGACGGTTCTCCATGACGTAGGACACGCCCGACGGTGACCGGAGGTTGTCCTCGAGGACACGGAACGTGCCCTGCGCGTCGCGAATGAGGTCGATGCCCGCGACGTGGATACGCACACCGTTGGGCGGTGTGATGCCGACCGCCTCTCGGTGGAAGTGCTCGCAGGAGGTCACCAGCCGCTTGGGTACCACTCCGTCGCGCAGGATCTCCTGGTCGCCGTAGATGTCGGCGAGGAACATCTCGAGAGCTTTGACGCGCTGCTTGATGCCGCGCTCGAGACGTGACCACTCGCCCGCCGCGATGACACGGGGTACCTGGTCGAGCGGGAAGGGGCGTTCCTGGCCGGACAGAGAGAAGGTGATGCCCTGGTCGATGAAGGCTCGTCCCAGCGCGTCGGATCTCGCATCCAGGTCCACCGCGTTCGCCGGGGCGAGTGCGGTGTGGATGCCCTTGTACGGAGTTCGGGTGCGCCCGTCGGCGTCGAACATCTCGTCGAAGGCGAGACTGTACTTTCCGACGTCGGAATACCCGCCGAACACTCCGTCGGCTTCGGGTTCGTCACGATCCGCTGACTTGGTTTTGGTCGCTTTGGCCTTGGTGGTGGCATGCGTTGCCGATCGCGGACTCATTCTGGCCATGTTGCTACAGAGACAGGAGTTAGGCGCGGTAGAAGCGTTAATTTCTTGAAACGCATCGTCACCCCGGTCCGGATTGGGTTCTGGCCGATCGTGCTGGTATTCTCGATCTTCGGCGCAGGGCTCCAACGCTCAGCAGCAGACTTCGGGCATTCCAGCATGGATCGCCCTGACCGGAATACCGACGAAGACGACAAGGATTTTACGCGTGGCCAATATCAAGTCCCAGAAGAAGCGGATTCTCACCAACGAGCGTGCACGCCTGCGCAACCAGTCGGTGAAGTCCTCCCTTCGCACCGTCATCCGCTCGTTCCGCGAGGCACAGGCTGCGGGCGACAAGGACAAGGCTTCCGAGATTCTTCTCGATGCAGGCCGCAAGCTCGACAAGGCCGCCAGCAAGGGCGTCATCCACAAGAACCAGGCAGCCAACAAGAAGTCGGCACTGGCTCTCGCAGTCAACAAGCTCTGATAACTCTCTGAGCTCGAGAAAGCCCGCCGCATCCGAGAAGGACGCGGCGGGCTTTCTCGTGCGCCGAACTTCCAGTGCGCAGGGCTTGTACTGCGCTGTGCCTGTCCTGCGCTCTGCGGTCGGTCGACGCTACCTGCCCAGTGATGCGACCTCGGCCACCGCTTTCTCCACTGCATAGTCCGCGTCCGCTGCCTGACCCTTGACGTCGGCGTTCAACTGCGCCACCACACGCAGCGCCTGGGCGATGGATCGACCGTTCCACCCGCGCGCCTGACCCTGCGCCTTCTTGATCTTCCACGGCGGCATGCCCAACTCCCCTGCCATGCGGAAGGGGTCGCCGCGGCCCGCCGAACCCACCAGCGCGATCGTGCGGACGGCGTCGGCCAACGCATCGGCGAGCAACACGTGCGCCACGCCCCGGTGCATGGCCCACCGCAGAGCCTCCAGCGCGCCGGCTCGGTCTCCGATCACCGCCTTGTCTGCGACGTCGAACCCGGACACCTCGGCCTTGCCGGAGTAGTACCGACGCACCGCGGCGAGATCGACCTTGCCCCCGGTATCGGAGACCAACTGCGAACAGGCCGACGCCAATTCACGAAGTTCGTTGCCCACCGACTCGACGACCGCCTCGATCACGTCGCCGCTCACCCGGACGTCGGCGGTACGGAACTCTCCGCGTACGAAGTCGATACGTTCGGCGGGCTTGGTGAGCTTGGCGCACTCGTGCACCTGAGCACCGCATTTCTGCAGCGCACCGACCATCGCCTTGGCCCGGCCGCCGCCGGAGTGCATGACCACGACCACTGCACCCTCGGGCGGATCGGTAGCGGCGTCGAGTACCAGAGCAGCAGCGTCCTTGCCTGCCTCGGCCGCGGCCTCGAGCACCACGACGCGATCCTCGGCGAACAGCGAGGGACTGAGCAGTTCGGCGAGTTCCGGGGCACTGGCATCACCGGTGCGCAACCGCGTGACCGGCAGGTCCTCCCCCGGAATCGCAGCATTCGTACGCACCTGAGCCACGATCGCGGCTACCGCGCGATCCATCAGAAGTTCCTCGTCGCCGAGGACCAGATGCAGAGGAGCCACACTCGAAGTCACGACCATGATCGTGCCATGTGCGACCGACACTGCGAGCATCCGCTCGAAGACCGAGCGGTCACCAGAGAACGTGCGCCGTCCACATCGCGAGTGTCGCCATCGCCACGGCCGCGGCCGTCCATCGAAACACCCTGAAACGCAACGCCGTCAGCAGCGCGGTCGTCGAGAACGCTGCCAGTGCTGCGCCCCCGACGCCATCGGGGACCACGACGCCCGCGCCCGGCACCGACGCGGCCCTCTCTGCCACCGTGATCAGCCACCACAGCGGTGCCGACACCAACTGCGCGATCAGCTCCGCGAGCGAGGTGCTGGCGGTGGCGGTCACGGCCGTCAGAAAGCCCACCACGGTGATCGGAGCGACGACCGGTGCCACAAGCACGTTCGCGGCCACTCCCACTACGCTGAACGTTCCTGACACGGCCGCGACCATAGGCGCCGTCACCGCGTGCGCTGCCGCGGCGACCGCCACCACTTCCGCTGCAGCTCTCGGCCAGCCACGGGCCCGAAGCCAGTCGACCCAGATCGGAGCGACGAGTACGAGCCCGGCGGTGGCGAACACCGACAGCACGAACCCGACGTCCACCGCGAGCCTCGGCCACCACGCGAGCAGCCCCAACACCGCACCGCACAGTGCCGGTACCGCTTGCCTGCGCCTGCCGGTGACCAACGCCACCAAGCCGATCGACCCCATCACTGCCGCCCGCAGCACACTCGGCGACGGCCGGGCCACGATCACGAACGCCACGACTACGACGAACGCCACCGCGACCGTGGTGCGGGGTCCGACCCCGATACCTCGCAACACCAACAGAATCGCACCGATCAGGATCGAGAAGTTCGCTCCGGACACAGCCGTCAAATGTGTGAGGCCTGCCGCCCGAAAATTGTCCGATACCGTCTCGTCCAGCCGCGACACGTCGCCGACCACGAGACCGGGCAGCAGACCCGAACGATCGGGTGGCATCGAATTCTGCGCCACCACAGCCAAATTCGATCGGAAAGTGCCGGCCGCAGCAGAGATCGTTCCAGGCTCGTCCACGGTGACCGGCGGACCCGAAGTGCGGATCACGGCCACGGTCATGTCCGACCGAATCGGCTCGCCGAGCCTGCCCCGCACGGTGACCACCTGGCCCGGCAGCAATGCCGACCAACTGGACTCCGGTGCGATGATCGACACCATTCCACCGACGTTCCACGCCTCGCCGCCCACGTCGACGCGCGTCATCGCGGCCCTCACCATCACGGTCGCGGGCCCGGGAGCCGTCAGACGGCGCGGGTCCTCCGCCGGCCGCACCGTCGCGGTGATCCAGGCTCCGTTCTCTGCCGCCGCCGCCACGGGATGCTCTGCCAGCGAGCGCATCTGAAGCCAGATCGCTCCCCCGAAGCACAGCGCCAGCACGATCACCGCCGCCGCACCGGACCGACTCGGACCCGGCCAGGCACGCCGAGCAGACAACCCGTGCAGTGCCACCGCGAGGAGCAGGACCACCGCAACCGCCGAGGCGGTAGCAGCCAGGGCAGCAGCGGGTCCTCCGAGAATTCCGACCGCGGTGATCGACCAGCACACCGCAGCGGCCGGAACCAGTCGCACGTCGAACGGCAGAAGATCCTCGGTCTGTGGCGCAGGGGCGGACGCGGCACCGGTGGTCATCCGACGTGCACCAGGTCGCGGATCTTCGCCAGTCTGCCGGGCCCGATGCCGTCCACCTCGGACAACTGATCCACGGATGTGAAGCGGCCGTTGATCTCTCGCCACTTCACGATCGAAGTCGCGGTGACCGGCCCTACCCCGGGCAACGCGTCCAGTTCTGCCACGGTCGCGGCGTTGAGGTCCACCGTCCCGCCGGGCGCGGAACCTCCGACCCCGGCCGGTACGCCGCTACCGTCTGTCGATGCCTCGATCTCGGATGTCGTACTGCTGACCGGTGGAGCTGCCTCGGGCGGCACGACGCCGACGACGACCTGATCACCGTCGGCGACTCGCGCGGCCATGTTGAGCGCCAGCAGGTCGGCACCCTCGACAGCGCCGCCTGCCGCGGCCAGCGCGTCGGCAACTCGCGAACCCGGTTGCAGCCGAACCAATCCGGGACGCGTCACGAGCCCGACGACGCTCACCACGAGTTCGGCCTCGGCGGTCGGCACAGAATCCACCGTGCCATCGGTATCCACCGTGCCATCGGTGTCCGAGCTGTCGGTCGCGACCACAGCGAGGGGTGGTGCCGGTGCGGGACTCGGTGCGTCCCTGGCCACCGCGAATCCCGCGACCAGCACGACGAAGACTCCGGCCGCCGCCATCGCCAGCGCCCCCTGTTTCCCCGGGTTCACGCGGGCGGATCGCCACCGCGCCGGCAGCAGGGCCGACCACGGGGCACCTTCTCGTTGTGCTTCCGGCAGCAGCCAATCCGGATCCGTGGACTCGGCGTCGGGTCGCACGCCCTCGGGCACGGCACGATCGCGGGAGGAATCGTGTTGTCTGCGCACGGAGTTCAATCGCGCCACCGTGTGCGCCCGATCGTCGTTGCCGCCCATGCTCGAGGACGCTAGTGCGCACGATCGGTTCGTTCACCGAGGACTGCAGGTCGCAGACTGCCCTGTGCACGAACCCGGAGGCTGTGGATGAACGCGGGACGCGACGCGCCTATCGACGTCCGGACGCCACGACGACACCGACCGCGCCCGGGCCTACGTGAGCACCCAGAACGGCACCGAAAGGATAGACGTCGATGCTGGTCGAATGCGGTATCCGGGAGGTCAGCATCGCGGCTACGTCCTCGGCCCGCTCGGGGCACTGCATGTGGTGCACCGCGAGCGCAACCCCCGATTCGTCACCGACCTCCTCCGCGGCAGCGACGGCTGCATCGACCAGCTTGGTCAGCGCCTTGGACGAGGTCCGCGTCTTCTCCCGCAACACGAGTTTGCCGTCGGTGATGTGCAGGACCGGCTTCATCGCCAGCGCCGTGCCGAGCAAGGCGGCAGCGGCACCGATTCGGCCGCCGCGTCGCAGGTGGTCGAGTCGATCGACGACGATGAAGCATCGCGACGTCGTCGACGCGGCGACGGCGTCGCGGTACACCGCGTCCAGTTCTGCTCCCCCGGCGGCGGTGGCTGCCGCAGCCAGTACTGCGAAGCCCAGTCCCATTCCGGCCGAGGCGGAATCGACGACTCGGACGGCCGAGCCCACGTGATCTGCGGCCTGGCGCGCAGCTTCCCAGGTGCTCGAGAGTCCCCGAGAGATGTGCAGTGCCACCACACCGGCACCTCGACTGCGTTCGAGAGCCGCGGCGTAGACCTCGGTGAGCTCACCCGGAGAGGCCCCCGCAGTGGTCACCTGCTTGCCCGAAGAGGACTGATCAGGAATCTCGTCGATACCCTCACGGTGGTCGATTCCGTCGACCAGCACGTGCAGTGGCACCAGCGTGATGCCTCGCGCTGCGGCGAGTGAGGCCGGCAGGCAGGAGGAGGAGTCGGTGACGACGGAGACGGTCACGGCGTTTCGGTCGTCGATCGGGCGGCGGCGACGGGTCGCAGCACCTCGAGCATCGCATCGGCGACTGCCATGTGGGCGTCCCATCCCCAGTGGATGCCGTCGGGGTTCGCGTTCTCGGACTCGATGTTCGGTCGTACGGCGTCGGCGAGGTCGACCATGGGGACGTTCCTGTCCGTGCTCCACGCACGCAGTGCGCGGACGGCGGGTTCGCGACCGGAGTGCACCTTGCCGTAGGCATCGCAGCGGTGCACCGATGGATAGGTTCCGATGACGGGAAGTTCGGGACGCACGTACGCCAGTGCCGCACGGGTCTGTTCCAGATACTCGACGCTGAGCCGCGGCGGCAGCGCGACGGGCCAACCGAGATGCGACAGAACGGGTTGCACCGCTTGGTATCCCGCGCGAACCACGCGCCGCAGGGCAGGCGGTCGGACGTATCTGATCTGCTCCCGGAGCGCAGTCGGCAGCGGTGACGGGAGCGAATCCATGCCGCCGATTCCGAGCACGACGGCACCGGCACGGGGAATGGCTGCCCACACTCGCGGATCCTGGGTCAGGGCCCACCACGCGTCACGACTCGTCCAGCCGATGCGCGCAACCAACTCGACCGTCCAATCCAGTTCCGCTGCAACGAGATTGGGCCACAGTCTCGGGTCGTCGACGGGCAGTCCGCCCTCGGGTCCGTAGTAGCTCAACGAGTCCGCGAGGACGAGCAGCGCGGGCCGCGCCGTCTCAGAGGACGTCACTGGCCACCCGCGCGGAGGCGTTCCACACGTCCAGTCGCCAGGACGGGTTCTCGCCGGGGCCGTGCGCGCCGAGCTGAACCCAGCTGGTGTTCGCGAGGCCTCCGAGTACCGGCCAGCGATCGGTCGGTAGATCGAGCAGCGCGGCGGTGAGCGCCGCGATCAGACCTCCGTGCGCGACGAGGACGAGCGGTCGCTCGCTGCCGCCTGCACCCCACTCGGGGACGCCTGCCGTGAGTTCACGAACCAGCGGCACGCTGCGTCGGGCAACGTCGATGCGGCTCTCCCCACCGGGTGGGGCGATGGTGGCGTCCGCGCGCCAGGCCGGTCGTGCCCCGGGAGCGATGTCGTCGACCTCGGTGTGGGTCAGCCCCTGCCACTGACCGAGATGGGTCTCGCGCAGACGCTCGTCCGTCGACACCGCCACACCGGCTGCGTCTCCGAGCGCGTTCGCAGTGTCCAGAGCTCGCCGCAGATCCGAGGAGACGATCCTGATCGGATCACGCGTCGCCAGCTCGGCGGCGGCCGTCTTCGCCTGGCTGCGGCCGAGCTCGGACAGATCGGTGTCGAGCTGACCCTGCATGCGGTCGGTGGCGTTGTACTCCGTCTGACCGTGCCGAAGCAGGATGAGCCGTCTGATCATTGCTCCGATTCCGGAGCCGGATGCTGTCCGAGACCGGGAACCTCGATGGTCGGGCAGTCCTTCCACAACCGCTCGAGCGCATAGAAGTTCCGCTCCTCGTTGTGCTGGACGTGCACGACGATGTCGGAGTAGTCCAGCAGCGCCCAACGGCCTTCTCTGGTGCCCTCGCGGCGGACCGGCTTGTGTCCGGCCTCACGCAGCTGGTCCTCGATGTTCTCCACGATCGCGTTGACCTGACGCTCGTTGGGCGCGGAGGCGATGACGAAGCAATCGGTGATGTAGAGCTGATCGGAGACGTCCAGAATCACCACGTCGCCGGCCAGTTTGTCGTCGGCTGCGAGCGCGGCGATCCGCGCCATCTCGGCGGCTTCGGCTGTTGCAGTCACTTCGGTGTACTCCCACTCGTATGGCTCGGGTTCTCGGTCATTGCGCTGGTGACCGACCCTGCCGGTTGCTTCTTCTGGGGCGCTGGTTCCGACATGGTGACGGATCCGTCGAGACGCTGAGCGCCTCGTGGTCTGTAGAGATTCCTCTTCGAGATGTATTGCACGACGCCGTCCGGTACGAGGTACCAGACCGGCCGATTCTCACCGGCTCGAAGTCGACAGTCCGTCGACGATATCGCGAGTGCAGGGATTTCCATCAATGTGAGAGTGTCGGCGGGTAGCGATCGAAGGTGGTTGGCCAGATGTTCGACGCCGAGCTCGAACCCGGGACGCGAGACGCCGACGAACTTGGCGAGCTCGAACAACTCCTCCCAGTTCTGCCACGTGAGGATCGACTCGAGCGCGTCCGCGCCGGTGATGAAGAACAGCTCGGCATTGGGATGCTGCGATCGCAGATCGCGCAGGGTGTCGACGGTGTAGGTGGACTTCTCCCGGTCGACGTCCACCCGGCTGACCGAGAATCTCGGATTGGACGCCGTCGCGATGACGGTCATCAGGTAGCGATCCTCTGCCGGGCTGACCGACTTGCCTTCCTTCTGCCACGGGTTTCCGGTGGGGACGAAGATCACCTCGTCCAGAGCGAACTTGTTCGCCACTTCGCTGGCGGCGACGAGGTGCCCGTGATGAATCGGGTCGAAGGTGCCGCCCATCACGCCCAAACGGCGGACGGACTGCCTACCGGTATCGTCGCCGGGTTCGGATTCGCGCTGCACAACCGCCGATTCTACGTCCGGGTTGCCGCTGGGCGTCACACGCCTCACACCGGAAGCAGACGCGAGACCACGGTGGCGAGCTGCTGAGCCGATCGGCACTCGTGCATCGCGATCACGCCGGAGTACACCTTGGCCGCCGAATCGCCGGAACCCCACTGCGATTTCGGTTCCGGATTGAGCCAGTACGCATGCTTGGCCACCGACACGATGTGCGCCAACGCCGGCAGCTTCGGCTCGCGGTAGTTGGTGCGGGCGTCACCGAGAATCAGCACCGAACTGCGACTGGTGACCGCATGGGCGTACTTCTCGTCGAACGTCGTCAGTGCATGGCCGTAGTCCGAGTGTCCGTCGTACGTCACGAGATCGGATTCGCCGATGATTCGGCTCATCGCGGCTCCGAGATCGGAACCGGAATCGAAGAATCGCGTCACCTCGTCGGTGGAGTCGATGAACGCGAAGATGCGCACGCGCGAGAACTGCTCGCGTAGTGCATGCACCAGCAGCAGAGTGAAATTGCTGAATCCTGCCACCGAGCCCGAGACATCGCACAGCACAACGAGTTCGGGGCGTGCTCTCCGAGGCTTGCGCTCGACCAGGTCGATCGGGACGCCGCCGGTTGACATCGACTTGCGCAGCGTGCGACGCAGATCGATCGAGCCGTGTCTGCTTCGGCTGCGCCGCACCGCAAGTCGCGACGCCAGCAGCCGGGCGAGAGGGGTGACGTTACGCCGCAGCGCCGCCATCTCGGTGTCCGAGGCCCGCAGGAAGTCGACTTCCTCGGCGAGCTTGGGCACCCCGTAGCTCGCTACCCGCTCACGGCCCAGCTTCTCTGCCGAACGACGCCTCGTCTCGCTCTCGACCATCTTGCGTAGGTCTGCGATACGTTGCGCGGCAGTGCGTTTGGCGACCTCGGACTCGTAGTCGTCGGTGGGGCGATCGGGCGCGTTTTCGCTGCGCCCGAGCAATCCGTCGAGAATCTTGCGCAGCAACGTTTCGGGCGCAACGTCGCGCAGGGCCTGATACGCCGAGAACGAAGGCCCGTTGGAGGACTTGTACTGTCCGAGTTCCTCGACCATCTGCGCAGCCAGCATCTGGGTCAACTCCGCGGCCTCGGCCGAGTCGTCCGAGAGCAGATCCACCAACAGCTCGCGGAGCGCATCGATGTCGACGTCGCCGGCGTCGGTGCGAGGCAACGCGGTATCGATCTGCCCCGAGTCCCTGGTGCCCGATGCCACCGGAAACCACAGGTCGAACAGGGCGTCGAAGACTCCGCGATGCGTCGGCCGGCGCAGCAGTGCACAGGCCAGACCCTCGCGCACGGCCTCCCGATCGAGCAGGTCGAGAACCGACAGGACGCGTCCGGCATCGACCGTCTCCGACGGCCCGACCGAAATTCCACGCCGACGCAGCGCATCGACGAAACCGACGAGGTGACCGGGAATTCCGTGCGGGGCCTGCATGTCAGTTGAGCCGGAGTTCGGCTGCCGCGCGGACCTGGTCCGACTGATGCTTGAGCACCACACCGAGTGTGGAGCGAACCGCATCGTCGTCGAGGGTGTCCATACCGAGCGCCAACAGAGTGCGTCCCCAGTCGATGGTCTCGGCCACCGAGGGCAACTTCTTGAGCTGCATCGCGCGCAGTACCCGCACGGTCTTGATCATCTGCTCGGCGACGGCCTCGGGCAGTTCGGGAACCCTGCTGGCGAGAATCCGACGCTCGAGGTCGGCGTCGGGAAAGTCCAGATGCAGGAACAGGCAGCGACGCTTCAGGGCCTCGGACAGTTCACGGGTGGCATTGGAGGTGAGCACCACGAACGGCGTCCGCTCGGCCACGATCGTGCCGAGTTCGGGAATGGTGATCGCGAAGTCGCTGAGCACCTCGAGCAGCAGACCCTCGATCTCGACATCGGCCTTGTCGGTCTCGTCGATGAGCAGAACCGTGGGATCGGTACGACGAATCGCCTGCAGCAGCGGCCGCGCCAACAGGAATTCCTCGGAGAAGACATCGAGCTTGGTCGAGTCCCAATCGGCCGCGGTACCGGACTGGATGCGCAGGATCTGCTTGGCGTGGTTCCACTCGTACAGCGCGCGAGCCTCGTCCACACCCTCGTAGCACTGCAGCCGCACCAGTTCGGCCCCGGTCGTCTGCGCGACGGCACGGGCCAACTCGGTCTTGCCCACTCCCGCCGGACCTTCGATCAGCAGCGGCTTGCCGAGGCGATCGGCGAGAAACACCGAGGTGGCGGTGGCCTTGTCGGCCAGATAGCCCGTCTCGGCCAGGCGCCTCTGGACGTCGTCCACGCTGGCGAACAGCGGGGGTGTCGTCGGTAGGGCACGATCCATGTCACAGCTCCTGATGATCGGGTCTGGCCGGTACTTCGAGGGGTGTCAGTCTCGGACGTGTCCGTCGCCCCACACGGTCCACTTGGTCGAGGTCAATTCGGGCAATCCCATGGGTCCACGCGCGTGCAGCTTCTGAGTCGAGATACCGATCTCGGCTCCGAAGCCGAATTGCTCTCCGTCGGTGAACGCCGTGGACGCGTTGACCATCACCGCGGACGCATCGACCCGCTGGGTGAACTCGCGCGCGGCACCGATGTCGGCGGCGACGATCGCCTCGGTGTGGCCGGTGCCGTATCGGTCGATGTGCTCGATCGCCTCGTCGATACCGCCGACGACCTTCAGCGCGATGTCGAGGGAGAGATACTCCTGCGACCAGTCCTCGTCGCGCGCAGGCACGAGCCCGGGCAGGTCCCCGTGCACCGTGACGCTGTGCATCTGGAACGCCTGGAGCAGCCGGGGCACCATGGTCTCGGCGATCGCGGAGTCCACCAACACGGTCTCGGCTGCGTTGCAGACGCTGACCCGTCGGGTCTTGGCGTTGAGCACGATCTTCTCGGCCGTCTCCGGATCGGCAGAAGCATGGATGTACACGTGGCAGTTTCCGACGCCGGTCTCGATGGTGGGGACCGTTGCGTCGCGCACGACCGCAGCGATCAGTCCTGCTCCACCGCGCGGGATCACCACGTCCACCAGGCCGCGCGCCTGGATGAGGTGGGTGACCGTGGCACGGTCGGCGCTTCCGAGAAGTTGCACCGCGGCCTCGGGCAGACCGTGACCGCGCAACGCTCCCTGCAGTGCCTCGACAAGTGCCGCGTTGGACCGTGCCGCCGACGACGAACCACGAAGCAGCACCGCGTTGCCGGACTTGAACGCGAGACCGAACGCGTCGACGGTGACGTTGGGTCGAGCCTCGTAGACCATGCCCACCACGCCGAGCGGAACTCTCAGTTGCCGAATCTCCAGCCCGTTGGGCAGCGTCGAACCACGGATGATCTCGCCGATCGGATCGGGCAGCCCGGCCACCTGTCGCAGACCGGCGGCGATGCCGTCGATGCGCGACGCGGTCAGCCGCAGGCGGTCCAGCAGCCCCTCGTCGGTACCGGCCGCTCGCGCGTTCTCGATATCGACTGCGTTCGCGGCGAGTACCGACTCCGCTGCAGCGACGACCGCGTCGGCCGCGGAATGCAGCGCAGCGTCCTTCTCTGCAGTCGTCAGCAGCGCGAGCGCGCGTGATGCGGTGCGCGCTCGGCGGGCTGCGGCGTGCACGTTCTCTCGCTCGTCGGCAGTCGTGGTCACCGGTTCGGCCGAGACGGAAGCTGTCATGAACTACACACTAATAGGGGCCGGGAATGAAGCTGCATCGCCGCGTCGTTGCAGCACAGCGTGAAGATCGTCGACCGACCGTCGACGCCGCCCGAAGACCGGAGGAACCACT
Organism: Rhodococcus sp. 06-470-2; assembly: GCF_002258235.1. Lineage (NCBI taxonomy): Bacteria > Bacillati > Actinomycetota > Actinomycetes > Mycobacteriales > Nocardiaceae > Rhodococcus > Rhodococcus sp. 06-470-2. The sequence goes on from NZ_NOYB01000004.1 coordinate 47,793, forward strand.
TGTGAGTGCGCTGTTCGAGCCTCTGACCCTGCGTGAGGTCACCTTCCCGAACCGGGTGTGGATGGCACCGATGTGCCAGTACTCGGCCGACGAGGCGGGTGACAGTGTCGGTGTCGCCGGCAACTGGCATCGCACCCACCTGGTGAGCCGGGCGATCGGCGGTGCCGGGTTGATCATCACCGAAGCGACCGCGGTGAGCCCCGAGGGTCGCATCAGCCCGTCGGACCTGGGTATCTGGAACGACACTCAGGCCGACGCATTGGCGGCGATCGTCACCGAGATCGAATCCTTCGGAACCGTGCCGGGTATCCAGCTGGCACACGCGGGCCGCAAGGCGTCGACCGCGGCTCCCTGGTCGGGTGGCAAGTCCTTGCCCGCCGAGGATCCCCGAAGCTGGGAGACCGTCGGCCCGAGCGCGGTTGCGTTCGGTGACTACGCGACCCCGAGGGAGGCCACAGCCGAGGACATCGCGAAGATCGTCGACGACTTCCGGACTGCCGCCCAGCGCGCGCTGAAAGCAGGATTCCGGGTTGTCGAGATACACGGCGCACACGGCTACCTGCTGCACCAGTTCCTGTCCCCCGCCAGCAACACGCGGACCGACTCGTACGGCGGCGACTTCTCGGGTCGCACGCGGCTGCTGATCGAGGTCGTCGACGCGGTGCGTGAGGTGTGGCCGGCCGAGCTTCCGGTCTTCGTTCGCCTCTCGGCGACGGATTGGCTCGACGAGCCCGAGAATGCTGCAGGAGTGGAGTCTGCGGAACGACCCGGTGGGGAGGGCACGCCCGCATTGGAGGCTCCTAGCTGGACGTCGGATCAGACGGTGGCCTTGGCGCAGATCCTCACCGAGCACGGGGTGGATCTGGTCGACACCTCGACCGGCGGAAACGTGCACGCCAAGATTCCGGTCGGTCCCGGCTACCAGGTTCCGTTCGCGCGGCGCATCCAGAACGAGACGACCATGCCCGCTGCCGCGGTCGGCATGATCACCGAACCCAAGCAGGCGGAGGACATCGTCTCGCTGGGCGAGGCGACGGCCGTGCTGCTGGCGCGCGAGCTACTGCGGGATCCGTACTGGCCGCGGCGCGCCGCCCGAGAACTCGGCGTCGAGATGCTCCCGGCCGTGGCACCGCAGTACGAGCGGGCCTACTGAGACCTCAGACCACGAAGCCGAGCTTCTTGTCGACGACATTGAGCAACGGTTCGCCGCGGAAGTACCGGTGGGCGTTGTCGGCGAACAATTCTGCCAGTCGCAGCTTCCATCCCGACGCGTCACCGCTCATGTGCGGTGTGACGATCACGTTCTCGGCCGTCCACAACGGATGGTCGGCCGAGAGCGGTTCGGTCTCGAACACGTCGAGTGCGGCACCTGCGATGTGCCCGGTGGCCAGGTGCGCCAGCAGTGCCTCGGTGTCGAGCAACTCCCCGCGGCCCACGTTGATCACCCGCGCGCCGGGCTTCATCGCGGCCAGCACCGAATCGTCGACCATCCCCCTCGTCAGATCGGTCAGCGGGGCGACCAGCACCAGGTAGTCGGCACGCTCTACTCGAGCCGCGAGATCGGCACTGCCACAGACGGTGCCGAAATCTGGGTCGCCCTCTCGTGCCGTTCGACCCACACCCGAGATCGACATTCCCACCGCGCTCAGCAGGCTCGCGATCGCGCGGCCGATCGCGCCGGTGCCCACGATCATCGCGTGGGCACCGTCGATGCGCTCGGTCTCTCGGTGCTGCCAGACCTTCGAAAGCTGCAGAGCACGTGAGCGTTCGGAGTCCTTGGCGAACGCCAGAATCTGGGCCAGTACGAACTCCGCGATCGGTCGGTCGAAGACTCCCCGCGAATTGGTGACGACCACATCGGATTCGACCAGATCGTCGAAAATCAACGAGTCGACGCCTGCGGCGGCGATGTGGATCCACTTCAGCGAACTGCAGCGCGGCCATGCCGATTCGACTGCGGAGGAGAAGAAGTCCCACAGCAACAACGCGTCGGCACCGTCGACCGCATCACCGAGGGTGTCGGCAGTGGCGTACCGGACGTCGGCGACCTCCGCGACGGCGTCGAGCCCGTCGGGGAGGTCGCCGGCGTGCAGAACGACGAGTACCGGTGCCACTACTTCTTCTTGTAGCCGACGAGTTCGACGCCGGACGCGGCCACCTCGTCGTCGTTGTCGCCGGGGCACTGGGTTCCGCGCAGCGAACGGCCTGCGGTTTCCGGCATCAGCAGAATCGGCACGAAGGCGATGGCCGCCGCGATCATCATGTACCAGCCCGGGACCAGGTTCGAGCCGGTCCGTTCGATGAGGAACGTCAGGATCAGCGGAGCGGTACCGCCGAAGAGCGCCGTCGAGACGTTGTATCCGATGGCGAACGCTCCGTAGCGCACCTGAGTGGGGAACAGCGCGGGCAGGGTCGACGACACACACGAGCACATGATGACCAGCAACACTCCGAGACCGAGCAGGCCGATGCTCTGGCCGATCAGTCCGGTGTTGATGATCAGGAGGAACAGCGGAACGCTGAGCACGAAGTACCCGACGCAGGCCGCCAGCAGCAACGGCTTTCGGCCCACTCGGTCGGACAGAGCGCCGATGGGGTTGATGATCGCCATCATGACGATCATGATGGCCACGAGAGTGAAGTTGGACTGAGTCGTGCTGTGGCCCAACGTGTCGCTCAGATACGAGGGCAAGAACGTCAGCACCGTGTAGTAGGCGATGTTCAGCAGCAACACGAATCCCATCAGGATCAGGATCCGCTGCCAGTACGTCATGGTGGCCTTGAGCGAGGTGATCGCTCCGCCCGCACCCTCGTCGACCGTGCCGCCGTCCTCCTTGGCCTCGGCGAACACCGGAGAATCTTCGAGGCGGGTCCGCAACCACAGTGCAACGATGCCCAGCGGCAGAGTGACCAGGAACGGGATGCGCCAGCCCCAGGCCTCCATCGTCTCGTCGCCGAGCGCGACGTTGAGCAGGGTGCACAGGGTGGCACCGCCCACGGTGCCGGCGAGGGTGCCGAATTCGAGGAACGATCCGAAGAATCCGCGCCTCTTGTCCGGCGCGTACTCGGCCATGAACACTGCTGCACCACCGTACTCACCACCGGTGGAGAAGCCCTGCACCAATCGGCAGACGAGCAGCAACAACGGTGCGGCGATGCCGATGGTGTCGAATGTCGGCAGCACACCGATCGTCGCCGTGGCCAACGTCATCATCGAGACGGTCAGCACGAGGACTTTCTGACGACCGATGCGGTCGCCGAGTGGGCCGAGCACGATGCCGCCGATGGGGCGGATGATGAACGACGCGGCCAACACGGCGAAAGTGGAGAGCAGGCTTGCGCCCCCGTCCTCGGACGGGAAGAAGTTCGCGGCGATGTACACGGCCAGATAGCCGTACACCGCGTAGTCGAACCACTCGACTGCGTTTCCGAGCGCCGATCCGCCGATCGCTCGGTGCAGGATCTTCGTCTCGTTCGGGCTCAGCGTGTCAGTGCTCGGTGGATATCCGGTCGGCGTGGATGCCGACCCTGAATTTTCGGTCACGGTCGAAATACCTCTCGCTTTTGTGAACAACATGGAGCGTCGGTGTGGTACTTCGCAGCATTCGACTGTACGGCCAACCGGAACGTGCTTTTCGGCCAACCCCCTTCTCGGAAGCTAAAGACCAGGTGGCGCAGCGATTCTGGTGGCTATCAACGCGTACGCCCTTGCGCTGTCGGTCAATTGCCGCACGGCCACGGATTCGTCCGGCCGATGTGCCTGGTTTTCGATCTCCCCCGGACCGAGCACGACGGTGCCGATACCCATCTGCTGTGCCACGAAACCACCATCGCACGAAGCAGTCCAGATGTCAGTCGAACTCGCAGATCCGGTGTCGAGGACCGATTGCACTGCGGTGCTGACCAATCCGCTGTCTGCGCTGGTCAGAAAGCCGGGCATCTCCATCGCGACGTCGATTGTCACCTCAATACCGGATCCGGTCACATCCGCTGCTTCGATACGTGAGCGCAATTCGTCGACGACATCGATGGCGCGCTCGCCGGGAAGCAGTCGCCGATCGATGGTGAGCGTGCAGCGATCGGCGACCATCGAGGTTCCCGTCCCACCGGAGATGGTTCCCACGTTCCAGGTGGCGGGGCCCAACTCGGGGTCGGGTTTGCCGTCCAGCTCGATCTGCCAGTCTTCGATGATCGCGATGATGCGCGCTGCAGCCGCTATGGCATTGGCTCCGTTACGAGGTTGTCCCGCATGTGCGGAGCGGCCGCGAATCTCGATCTCCAGATTGGCGGCGCCTCGGCAACCGACAATGGTGACCAGATCCGTCGGCTCGGCCACCACGCAGTGGCTGTGGTTCCGCAGTGGTGGGTCGGCCACGAACGCTCGGATGCCGAGACCGGTGTCCTCCTCGTCGACCAGGCACGCCAACGTCATCGGATGCTCGTCGGCAAGACCGGCGCGCTGCACCGCGGTCATCGCGGCCACGACGGCGGCGAGGCCGCCCTTCATGTCGCAGGCCCCGCGGCCGACGATGCGGCCGTCTCGAACCACGGCGGAGAAGGGGTCGGTGGTCCAGCCCGTTCCCGCGGGGACCACGTCCGAGTGCCCGACGAAGAGGACTCCCGGGCGATCGTCGGATCCGATCGAGACGATGACGTTGGGCCGACCCGGAACCACCTCGACGGTTCGAACGTCGAATCCCAGTGCGCGACAGTGCTCGGCAAGGACCTTTGCGGTCTTCTCCTCCGTGTCGCCGGGGTTTTCGCCGCCCGCGTCGATCAATGCCGCTGTCAGAGTGACGATCTCGTGCTCGTCGATCGAATCCAGCAGAGCGCGTTCGGAATCCGAGACGGTCATCGGGTGGGATCGGAGGCGAGCAGATGCTTGGACTTCTCCACCGCTGCCGCCAGCCGCCTGATCCCCTCGTCGATACGTTCGGGCGTCGACGAGGCGAAGCACAGCCGTAACGAGTCGTGGAACTTCCCACCCACCGACAATGCCGGCCCCGGTATGTAGGCCACGCCCTCGGCCAGCGCCGTCTCGAACAGGTCCTGCGTCGAGAAGTCGACATCGTTGCCGCGCAACGTCGCCCAGAGAAAGAAGCCTCCCTCGGGATCCGTCGTCGACATCGACTCGCCGAAGTACCTCTCGATGCTGTTCTGCATCGCGACCTTGCGGGGCAGGTACACCGAGGCCAACGATCGAAGATGCTCGTCGAGCAGGCCGCGCCGGATGTACTCGGCCACCATCCGCTGACCGGGCAGGTTGGTGCATGTGTCCATGGCCTGTTTGGCGTTGACGATCAGTTGCCGAGCCTCGGGGGCGGCGTCCACCCACCCCACTCGCAGTCCTGGAGCGATCATCTTGGAGAAGGTCCGAACCGAGAAGATCAACGGGTCGTTCGGACTGAGCGTGCCGAAACTGGGAATCGGATCCCCCGAGAAGCGCAGCAGGCCGTACGGATCGTCGTCGAGAATGACCGATCCCCACCGGTGTGCCAGCTCGATGAGCAGCTGACGCCGCTCGAGCGACAGGGTGACCCCGGACGGGTTCTGGAAGTTGGGAATCACGTAGATCATCTTCGGCACTCGACCTGCGCGCTCGACGAGCTCGGGCAACGCCTCGACGATGAGGCCGTCACTGTCCATCGGAGCTTCGAGAATGTCACCTCCGTAGCTGAGTACGGTGGCAGTTCCGTTGGTGTACGTGGGACTTTCGACGATCACCAGGTCGCCCGGGTCGATGAACAGCTTGCACGCGATGTCGAGGCCCTGCATTCCGCCTGAGGTGATCACCACCCGCTCCTCGATCGTGGGTTCGCCCACCGAGTCGAGGTATGCGAGCAACGCGTCGATCAAACCCGGATCACCCTCGGTGGCACCGTAATCGAATGCGTCCGCGGTGAGTACGCTGCCGGCGATCTCGGTGAACGCAGCGGCCGGGACGGTCTCGGCTGCAGGAGATCCCATGGCGAATCGAACGATGTCGTGTTTCTGCGCGGCGAGGAGCGATGTCGACGAATCGATCACCGATCCCACCAGCTTGTCGGTTCGTAGTGCCCAGGGGATGGCAGGAGTGGAGCCTGCGGAACGACCATGGATGGCAGGAGTGGAGCCTGCGGAACGACCATGGGTGGCAGGAGTGGAGCCTGCGGGGCGACCTTGTGCGGTGGCGGTCATGCTCACTCCTTCGTCAGTAGTTCTCGGGGGTATGCGGTGAAGGTTTCGAGGCCGTTCTCGGTGACACGAACGGCCTCGGATACCTCGTATCCGTAGTCGTCCATCCACATTCCGCCGATGATGTGGAACGTCATGTTCTCGGCGAGTACGGTCTCGTCGTCGGTGCGCAGGCTGACGGTGCGCTCACCCCAGTCGGGTGCGTAGGCGATGCCGATCGAGTAGCCGATGCGCGACGGTTTGTGCAGTCCGTGCTTGGCCAGGCTGGTGTTCCACACCTGCGCCAGCTCGGTGGCGGTGACGCCTGCCCGTACGGTTGCGAGCACGTCGTTCAGGGCTTCCCCGGTGGACTTGGCGAGGTAATCCAAACGCGGACTTGGCTTTCCGAGAACGATGGTGCGCGCCATCGGGACGTGGTAGCGCCGGAACACTCCGGCCAGTTCGACGACGGTGGTCTCGCCCCGCACGAAGCGCTGATGCGACCAGGTCAGGTGAGGGGTGTCGGCTCCGGCACCGGTGGGCAGCATCGGGACGATGGCGGGGTGGTCGCCGCCGAACTCCTCGGTGCCGCGTACCTGTGCGTTCATGATGGCAGCAGCTGCGTCGCACTGCCGTTCACCGACCGAGATCGACCGGTACGCGGCCGACATCGCCGACTCGCACACCTGGGCGGCACCGCGCATCAGGGCGATCTCCGCCGGCGACTTGACCACTCGCACCCAGTTGATCAGTTCGTAGGAGTCGGTGAAGCGGTATTCGGGTAGCGACTTCACCAGTGCCTCGAATGCCTTCGGGCTGAAGTAGTACGAGTCCATCTCCAACCCGACCTGGCCGTGCTCGAAGTTGTTCACCAGTCCCAGTTCCCGCAGCTTTGCGGCGACCCAGACGAACGGGTGGGTGTCCTTGCGCTGTACGAATGTTTCGGGGTAGCCGAACGTTCGATCCTGCGGCAGCCATGACGTCCGAAACGCGCCGTTGGCGTCCATCTCGCGGGCGAAGAAGTACATCTCTCCGTCGAGGGGCACGTACAGCATCTGCGGGGTGTAGAAGGAGAGGGCGTTGTAGCCGAGCAGGTAGTACAGGTTCGCGGGATCGGTGACGATGAGCGCGGTGAGGTTCTGCGCTGCCATCCGCTCTCGGACGGCAGCGAGCCGGGCGGCGTACTCCTCGTCGGTGAAGGTGATCGGCGTGCTGTTCGGAACATCGGGGTACCGAGCCAGGCCTGGAGCGGCCCGTCCTGTGGTCTCGTCGGGTCCGAGTGCGGTGACGTAGGCGGCGTCGGGTGAGTCGTTCACGGGCACCCCCTTCAAGGAAGTCGTTTTAGTAGATTGTTGACAATCAGGCTAAGCGCTGGCGCGAGAGGTTCGCAAGACTTCGGATGTAAATGCTGTGTTGCGGGCAGGCGACTAACCCGGAGTGGCCAGCGCCGAGTGTTCTGCCTGCTCCTCGACCATGGCGCGAGTCAGATCGTGGATAGCGGTGTCCATGTGCTCGTGCACGCCCTTTTCCAGTGCGTCCCAGTCGGATCCGAGCAGGAGGTCGACGATCAGCTGGTGTTCCTCCACCAGCGCCTCGGGCCGGTAGTACGCGGTTTCGAGGTTGGCCATGCAGATTCGCGCCTCTGCAGCGAGCGTGGCGTACATTCGCGACATTCGGCTGTTGCGCGTTGCCGCGACCAGGGCGGTGTGAAACGCCAGATCCCGTTCGGCAAGACCTCGCCAGTCCGCCCGATCGATGAACGGCTGCATCTGCATCACGATGGCCGAGAGCTCATCGGCAGCCGAAACCAGACGAGCGCGATCGCCGTGCACCAGAGTCCACGCGGCACCGACCTCGATCGCCGCGCGGGATTCGTAGATCTCGGTGACATCCTCGCTGCTCAGCTCGACGACGAACACGCCTCGATTCCGGTAGCTGACGAGGAGCCCCTCCTGATTGAGACGCTGCAACGCCTCCCGGACCGGTCCCCGCGAGATCTCGAGTTCCGCGGCGACGTTGGCCTCGTTGATCTGTTCCCCTGGGGCGTAGGACCCGTCGATGATGCGGTCGCGAATCTGGTCGGCAATGACCATCGACGTGTTGCGTGCGTCGATGGGCGTCAGTCGTCTCGAACTGGGCATGATCGAAAACCTCTCTCAGCCTCGGGGAATGGCGAAATATTTGTACTCCAGAAATTCGTCTATGCCGACTTTTCCGCCCTCGCGGCCGAGTCCGGACTGTTTGACGCCACCGAACGGCGCAGCCGGATTGGACACCAGCCCCGTGTTGAGGCCGACCATGCCCACCTCGAGGCGCTCACCCATCCGAAGAGCACGGTCGATGTCCTGGGTGAAGACGTATCCGACGAGTCCCCATTCGGTGTCGTTCGCGAGGGCGATCACCTCGTCCTCGGTGTCGAACGGAACGATTGCTGCCACCGGCCCGAAGATTTCCTGTGACATCAGATCCGACGTCGCGTCGACGTCCGTGAGGACCGTCGGTGGGTAGAAGTAGCCGGGTCCGTCCGGGGCCACTCCCCCGACGATCGCACGTGCGCCGCGCCCGAGGGCGTCGTCGACCAGTGTCTGCACCTTGGTGCGGCCCGCGTCGTCGATCAGTGGACCCACCTCGGTTCCGGGTGCACTTCCGGCCCCGACCGACAGTGCACCCATCCGCTCGGCGAGCGCCTCCGCGAACTGCGCTGTGACGCTGCGGTGTACGAAGAATCGGTTGGCGGCGGTGCACGCCTCACCCATGTTGCGCATCTTGGCGACCATCGCACCGTCGACGGCGCGCGTGAGATCGGCGTCGTCCATGACGATGAAGGGTGCGTTGCCACCGAGCTCCATCGAGGTGCGCATCACCGTCGATGCGGCTTGTTCGAGCAGGATCTTGCCCACCGCCGTCGACCCGGTGAAGCTGATCTTGCGGGCCGAACCGCTGCTCATCCACGAGCCCACGACACCCGACGCGTCGGTGGTGGTCACGACATTGACCACTCCCGCCGGAACACCGGCGTCGCGCAGGATTTCGGCCAGGGCCAGTGCCGTCAACGGAGTTTGCTCGGCCGGCTTGAACACCACGGTGCATCCTGCCGCCAATGCAGGGCCGATCTTGCGAGTTCCCATGGCCAATGGGAAGTTCCACGGAGTGACGAGAATGCACGGTCCGACGGGTGCTCGGGTGACCACGATGCGGTTCTTGCCGTCTCCGGTGAGGGTGTGATCGCCCGAGATGCGCACCGCCTCCTCGGAGAACCAGCGGAAGAACTCGGCACCGTACGCCACCTCACCCCGCGCATCGGCCAGTGGCTTTCCCATTTCCGCGGTGATGATCGCAGCGAGCTCCTCCGACCGCGCCATGATCAGTTCGTATGCCGCGCGGAGGATTTCGCTACGTGCACGCGGCGGCGTCGCGGCCCAGTCGGCGGCGGCGTCGACCGCTGCGGCCATGGCGTTCTCGGCATCTTTGATGCCGCCGTCGGCGACGTTGGCGATGACCTCGCCGCTGGCGGGATCGATGACATCGAACCGGGCGTCGGACGCTGCGGCGGTCCACGTGCCCGCGATGAACAGGTCGGTCGGAGCCGTGATGGTAGGACGCGTGAGGCTGGTGGTCGAACTGGCGGTCATGGCCGCGGTCCTTTCGTCGAACGTGGATCGAGTATCTGCGCCAGGTGTACGGACGCGTCACCGGTCAGGTCACCGGTGAGTTGACGCACCTGCATGTGGCAGGAGAATCCGTCGGTCAGAATCGGAGTGTCCGGCTCGGCGTCACGGAGCGCCGGCGCGAGGGCCTGCTCGGCGACCGCCATGCTCAGCTCGAAGTGCCGAGACTCGAAGCCGAAATTGCCTGCCACGCCGCAGCATCCGGTGGCCTCCCGCACCGCGTCGATACCGACGGAGGCCAATGCCGTGCGCTGGGTGGCGTTGCCGAACACCGCATATTCGTGGCAGTGGGTCTGTACGGTCACCGAGTCGGGAATCTCGGCCGTGGGCACCCACCCGGCCGCGGCCTGATCGATCACCGCGCCCGCGAAACTCTGTACTCGCGCCGCGACTCGTCTCGCGGCCGGGGTGGGAACCAACTCCGGCATGTCCTTGCGGAACGCCGCCGCGCAGCTCGGTTCGGTGACGACGATGGGCCGGTCGGTGCCGTCGTCCAGTGCTGCAACGGCTTTCGTGAGGTGCGCGCGGGCGGCCTTCAGCTGGCCCGTCGAGATCCAGGTCAGACCACAGCACACGTCGGTCCGGCATTCGGTGCTGCGGCCCGAGTCCTCGAGCACGCGCTGAGCCGCGCCCGCGACCTCGGGACGAAAACCCTGAGTGAAGGTGTCGACGACCAACACGACGTCCGCGTCGCGGCCGCCGCCGAGCCGGACTTCTCGCGCCAGTTCCTTCGCCGATGCGAATCGTGGCAACGGCCGCTCGGTGGTCAGCCCACCGAGCCGAGCCGCCAGTGCCGCGATGCGCGGGGTGAGCAGACGGTTGAGCAACGGTGCCGTTCTCTTCGTCACCTTCAGCCAGCGGGGCAACCAGCCAAGCGAATAATGCGAGAGCGGCCGCAGTCGCCCCGCGTAGTGATGATCGAGGAACTCGGACTTGTACGTCGCCATGTCCACTCCGACAGGACAATCGGACGAACAGGCCTTGCAGGACAGACACAGATCGAGCGATTCGGCCACGTCCTTCGAGGCCCATCCGTCGGCAACTGTCGGCGAACTGCGCACCATCTCCTGCAGCACTCGTGCCCGTCCCCGCGTCGAATCCTTCTCGTCGCCCGTGGCGCGGAAACTGGGGCACATGACGCCTCCGGACGCTGTGCGGCATTTACCGACACCGACACACGACTGAGTTGCGTGTACGAAGGGATCCAGGTCTGCCCGCGTCCCGATCTGGTGCAGATCGAAGGTCGTCTTCCATTCCCGCTGTGGGATGCCCTGCAGCATCAGGTTGTCCATCATCGGTTCCGGATCGGTGATCGACCCCGGGTTGAGGATGCCGCCGGGATCCCAGATGCGCTTGAATCGTGCGAACGCGTCGAGCATGCGGGACGAGTACATCACCGGCAGCAGTTCCGAGCGTGCCCTGCCGTCGCCGTGCTCACCGGACAGGCTGCCGCCGTGCTCGACCACCACCCGCGCGGCGGCGCGCAGGAAGTCGTTCATCACTCGTCGTCCGGCGTCGGTGCGCTGATCGAACGTGATGCGCACGTGCATGCAGCCGGCACCGAAGTGTCCGTACATCACCCCCGTCAGATCGTGTTCGGCCAGAAGCACGTTGAGGTCGGCGAGATAGGCGGACAGGTTCTCGGGTGCGACGGCGGCGTCCTCCCAGCCGCCCCAGGACTCGGCTCCGCCGGCCAGGCGGGTCGCGAGCCCCGCGCCGTCCTCACGTACTCGCCACAGCGCTGTTCGATCGGCAGGGTCGGTGACGATGCGGCCCTCCTTGACGCGGCCGAGAAGACCGAGCGCCTCGAGCAGACGGGCGGCCTTGTTCTCCACTTCGGCGGTATCGGCACCGTCGAGGTCGACGTAGAGCCAGGCGTTTCCCGCGGGCAGACCGCGGACGGAGTCCGGTCCGCGGCGGTACTCCATCGTCCGGGCGATGTTGTCGTCGATACCCTCCACCGCGGCAGGCGAGAACTCGAGAATGGCCGTCACGTCGGCCGCGGCGGCCACCACGTCGTCGTAGCCCAGGCAGAGCAACAGCGCGGCCCGCGGTACGGGCACGACGGCGACGGTGACCGAGACGATCACCGCGCAGGTGCCCTCGCTTCCGACGAGTGCACGAGCGACGTCGAACCCGTTCTCGGGCAGCAGATGCGACAGGTGAAATCCGGAGACCTGTCGCGGTATGCGGCCCAGCTCGACTCTGAACAGGGCGAGGTTGTCCGCCGCCAGCGACTGCAGCTCACGCGAGATACGTTCGGCCGCATCGGTTGCCGCGGAATCCTGCGAATGCACTGCCGCCACACCGCTACGAGTCACTCGAAGCAGGTGCCCGTCGGCGGTGACCACGTCCATCGCCACCGTGTGGTCCGCTGTTCGTCCGTAGCGCACCGAATGATTACCGCATGCGTCGTTGCCGACCGCCCCGCCGACCGTCGCGCGTGTCTTGCTGGACGGGTCGGGGGCGAACGTGAATTCCCCGGCTGTGCGCGCCACCAACTCTCGCTGCAACTCCGAGATGACGATTCCCGGTTCCACCACCGCCGTTCGCGAGTCGGTGTCCACCGAGATCACGCGATTCATGTGGCGAGAGAAATCGAGCACGATGCCGCGACCGATCGCGTTGCCCGCCATGGACGTTCCGCCGCCTCGGCCGATGACCGCGATTCCGGCAGCGGCGCACCGCGAAACCACGGTGGACACGTCATCGGCATTGCGCGGAAACACGACGGCGGCAGGCGGAATTCGGTAGTTCGAGGCGTCGTAGGAGTACTCGGCGAGCCGCCGATCCGAGTCGTCGATCTCGATGCCCAGTTCGCGTACTTCCTGCACGAGTGCAGGAACCGGGGACCGAACGGAAGCAGCCGTCACAGCACGTTCTTCAGTGTGCGCGACAACGCGTCGAGGCCCTGCCGCATCTCGTCGTCGCTCACGATCAGCGCCGGGATGATCCGGACCACGTTGCCGAGCGCGCCACAGGTGAGCAGCAACAACCCCTCGTCGATCGCGCCCTGTTGTACGCGCAGAGCGGCCGCAGCATCGGGATTGCCTGCGCTGTCGACGAATTCGAGTGCCTGCATCAAGCCGAGTCCACGTGCATCACCGATTGCAGAGTGCTCGGACTTCAGTGCGAGCAGGCCGTCGAGCAGAACTCGGCCCTGCGCGGCAGCGTTGGCGACCAGACCTTCCTCACGCACGACGTCGAGCGTCGCGACACCCGCCGCAGCGGCGACGGCATTGCCGCCGTACGTGCCGCCCTGCGATCCGGGCCAGGCCTTGCTCATCAACTCGGTCGATGCCGCGATCGCCGAGATCGGAAATCCGCTGGCCAGACCTTTCGCGGTGATGACGATGTCGGGAGTGATCGACGAGTGCTGATGACCCCAGAATTTCCCGGTACGGCCGACCCCCGCTTGCACCTCGTCGACGATGAGGACGATCCCGTGGGTGTCCGCGCGTTCGCGCAGGCCCTCGAGAAACTCCGGAGGCGTGGGCAGATAACCGCCGTCACCGAGTACCGGCTCGATGATGAACGCAGCGGTGTCGGCGGGGCTCGACATCGTCATCAGCAGGTAGTCGAGTTCCTTCAACGCGAAGGCGACGGCGGTGTCCATGTCCCAGCCGTATCGGAACGCGTACGGGAACGGCGCGATATGCACACCGCCCATGATCGGTGAGAATCCGGACCGAAACTTGGTGCCCGCGGTGGTCAACGACGCGGCCGCCACCGTGCGTCCGTGGAACCCTCCGTGGAACGCGATGATGTTGGGCCGTCCGGTCGCCATGCGCGCCAACCGAATCGATGCCTCGACGGCCTCGGAGCCGGAGTTGGCGTAGAAGACGCTGTCGAGACCGGGCGGTAGTACCTCGCCGAGCTTGTCGGTCAGCGCCAGCAGCGGATGATGCATGACTGTCGTGTACTGAGCGTGGATGATCTTGCCCACCTGCTCGCGGGCGGCCTCGACCACGCGGGGATGGCAGTGCCCGGTGCTGGTGACGCCGATACCGGTGGTGAAGTCGAGGTACTTGCGCCCGTCCGTGCCGATGATCCAGCTGCCCTTTCCGTGATCGACGACGATCGGGGTCGCCTGCTTGAGTGCCGGGCTGAGGTGGGTGCGAGTCGACGCTGTCATGGCTGCCATCGTCACCCACCGAATTAGGATTGTCAACAATCTGCAATTGGCAGTTCAGGGACGAGTGCATCCGCCCGAGCGATACAGTTCGTCGGTGTCCGCTTCGAACCCTCGCATCGCCGTGCTCGGCAGCATCAACATGGATCTGATCACCCGGGCACCGTCCCTGCCCGAACCCGGCGAAACCGTGCTGGGCACATCGTTCACCACCTCGCCGGGCGGCAAGGGCTCCAATCAGGCCATCGCCGCCGCCAAAGCCGGCGTTCCTGTGTCGTTCATCGGAGCGGTCGGAGACGACGAGTTCGGGGAAACACTGCGCCGGACCCTGTCGAGCGCGGGAGTCGACGACCGCGCGCTGCGCACCACAGCAGGTTCGAGCGGCATCGCCGCCATCACCGTCGACGATCACGCCGAGAACAACATCGTCGTGGTCCCCGGGGCCAACGAACGCGTTCGCGACCTCACCGACGACGACCTGACCGTCATCTCCGACGCCGACATTCTCCTGTGTCAGTTGGAGATTCCCCTCGCCACCGTGGTGACCGCATTCGAGTACGCACGCTCTCGCGGTGTGGTGACGATGCTGAACCCGTCACCGGTTCAGGATCTGCCCGACGCCCTGGTGGCGGCAACCGACGTGCTCGTGGTCAACGAGGCCGAGGAAAGCCGACTCGGAAACCGGCTGAACGAGGTGACGCACGTGATCACCACACTCGGTGCCCGAGGCGCTCGGTACCGCGGCTCGGAATCGTTCGAGGTCCCTGCTCCGCGCGTCGACGCCGTCGACACCACCGGGGCCGGCGACGCATTCGCCGGAGCACTGGCTGCGTCCTGGTTCGACGGCCCGCGCAAGGCAGTCGAATGGGCCTGCGTTGCAGGATCTTTCGCCGCGACGAGGCCGGGTGCGAGCACGTCCTCGGGTACTCGCGAGGACATCGACGCACTGCGAGATGCGGCCACTGGATGAACACCCCCGACCTCGACGAACTCCGACGTCTGCGCCGCGCGCGCGACCGAATGGATCGCGAATTCGCCGAGCCACTCGACGTTCCCGCTCTGGCCCGCACGGCATCGATGTCCACCGCGCACTTCAGTCGCCGTTTCCGCGAGGCCTACGGTGAGACGCCTTACGCACATCTGATGACCCGCCGAATCGAGCGCGCCAAGGCCCTGCTGCGCCGCGGAGATGTCAGCGTTACCGAGGCCTGCTTCGCAGTGGGCTGTACCAGTCTCGGATCCTTCAGCTCCCGCTTCACCGAGATCGTCGGTGAGACACCCAGCGCGTACCGCGCCCGTGATCACAGCGACAGCCAGGGGATGCCGAGTTGCGTGTCCCTGGCGATGGGCCGACCGATACGGACCGCGATCTCCGTGCAATCGAGCAGAATCGAAGAAGCGATGTCGACCGACGCGTCCTAGCCTTGCGACATGACACTTTCCCTGAGCCACGGCCACATCTACACCGACGACCCCGATGCCTCTCTGGCCTTCTATCGCGACACCCTCGGACTCGAGGTGAAGAACGAGGTGGTGAACGACGGCTTCCGGTGGATAACCCTGTCCACCGCCGATCAACCCGAAATCGCGATCGTACTGTCACAGCCGCATGCAGGACGGTCCCAGGAGCTCGGCGATCAGATCGCTGCGCTGCTCGCCAAGGGTGAACTGCCCGGTTTGTGGTTCCGCGCAGACGACCTCGACGGCGCGTTCGAGAAGATACGCGCGGCAGGCACCGCCGAAATTCTGCAGGAACCGACCAGTCAGCCGTGGGGAGCGCGCGACGCGGCATTCCGCGATCCCGCCGGGAACATGGTTCGCGTCAGTCAGGCGTGAGTGGAGCCCGCGGAACGAACCATCATGGTTTCCGACCTCACATCGACGCGAGGGCCAGACCACCGCCGCATGCGAGGACGGACGCCAGCAGCGAGACGATCGCGTTGACTGCGGCATCGCGTCGACGCCCTTGCTGTAGCAACCGGACGGTCTCGACACTCGCCGTGCTGAACGTGGTGTACCCGCCGCAGAACCCGGTGCCGATGACGGCTTGGACGTCGGTCGAGCCGGCTCGGAACATCACCCATCCGGCCAGCACCCCCAGCAGGAACGACCCGGACACGTTGATGCCGAGTGTCGCCCACGGAAAGCTCGTCCGTGCCGCGAGACGTGACTTCACTTCCGCATCGACGACGAAGCGAACGACTGCCCCCAGCCCGCCGGCCACTGCGATCCACAGCGCGATCATCGAACCACTCTGCCTGCCAGTGCGATTCCGGCCCAGGCGGCGAGTATGCCGACAAACACGCTGACCACTGCGTAGGCCACGGCCACCCCGGTGAACCCACTCCGGAACCCTTCGACCGTCTCGAGGGCGAAGGTGCTGTACGTGGTGAACGCACCGCAGAACCCGGTACCTGCCAGCAACCTCAGCCTGCGCCGATTTCCCGCATCGGGCCCACCGCGAACCAGTGACTCGAGCAGAAGGCCGAGCACGAATGCACCGGCGATGTTGATGCCGAAGGTCGCCGTCGGCCACTGCGATGCCGAATGCGGGAGCTGCTCCTCGATCACGTAGCGGACTGCCGTACCCGCCGCTCCGCCGACGAACACCACTGCCAGTGCCCACAGGTGACGGTGCACGGGTCCCTGGTCGGCCGGCATCGAATCGGAATCGGGATCGACCACCGATGATCCTTTCGGGCTGCTCGGTCCGACCGTTTCCGCCCGGCCCGTGTTTGATGTCGGATGCCTACTGCACGATGGAGCCTATGACAACGACCACGGAGCCCACGACCGGGAACTTGCGCGAGAGCGCCGAGGAACTGTTGCGCGAACTCGCCGGCCCCGATGCAGTGCTGCGCGAAGACCAGTGGACGGCCATCGAGGCCCTCGTGGTGCATCGGCGGCGGGCGCTGGTGGTGCAGCGGACCGGTTGGGGCAAGTCGGCGGTCTACTTCATCGCGGCTAAGCTGCTGCGCGCGCAGGGCCTGGGTCCGACGGTCATCGTCTCTCCGCTGTTGGCGCTGATGCGCAACCAGGTTGCCTCCGCCGAGCGGGCGGGCGTGCGCGCCGCCACCATCAACTCCGGCAACATGACCGAATGGGACGACATTCATCAGCAGGTCAACTCCGGTGAACTCGACGTGCTGCTGGTCAGTCCGGAGCGATTGAACAATCCCGATTTCCGCGATCAGGTACTGCCGTCCCTGGCCGGGGACGCGGGCCTCGTCGTGGTCGACGAAGCTCACTGCGTCTCCGATTGGGGCCACGACTTTCGACCCGACTACCGACGAATCAGAACTCTGATCGCCGAGTTGCGCGACGGTATCCCCGTACTCGCGACCACGGCGACGGCGAACGACCGCGTGGTGGACGACGTCGCGGCGCAGTTGGGTGTCGGCGGCGGAGACACACTCGTCCTGCGCGGCGGGCTCGCACGCGACTCTCTGCGCATGGCCGTGGTGAAGATCGACAACGCCACCGAACGGGCGGCGTGGCTGGGCGATCATCTGAAGACGCTGCCCGGTTCGGGAATCATCTACACCCTGACGGTGTCGGCGGCCAAGGACCTGGCGGCGCTGCTGACCGATCAGGGGCACGTCGTGGCCTCGTACACCGGTCAGACGGACCCGACCGAACGCGAGTCGCTCGAAGGTGACCTGCTGGCCAACCGAGTCAAGGCCCTGGTCGCCACGTCCGCATTGGGCATGGGCTTCGACAAGCCCGACCTCGGTTTCGTGGTGCACATGGGGGCACCGTCGTCTCCGATTTCGTACTACCAGCAGGTCGGGCGTGCCGGTCGCGCCACGGAACGAGCCGATGTGGTGCTGCTTCCCGGCCACGAGGATCGGCAGATCTGGAGCTACTTCGCCTCGGTCGCCTTCCCCCGCGAACATCTGGTGCGGCAGGTCATCGATGCATTGAACACCGAGAAGGCTCAGTCGACGCAGGCACTGGAGCCGCTGGTCGAGCTGAACCGCAGCAGGCTCGAGATGGTACTGAAGGTCCTCGACGTCGACGGCGCGGTCAGACGCGTTCGTGGCGGCTGGATGGCGACCGGGGAGCAATGGACGTACGACGCGTCCCGCTACGAGCGTCTCGAGCAGGCCAGGGACCGCGAACAGCAAGCCATGATCGACTACCAGAGCACCGACGGCTGCCGGATGGAGTTCTTGCGGAGACAGCTCGACGACCCGGACCTGGGCGCACCCGGTAGTGAGTCCGACCGATGCGGGCGGTGCGACAACTGCACCGGTGAGCACCTGTCCGCCTCGGTGGATGCGGCCTCGGTCGACTCGGCGAGGGCACGATTGGATCGGCCGGGCATCGACCTGCAGCCCAGAAAGCAGTGGCCCAGCGGTATGAAGAAGCTCGGTGTCTCGCTCTCGGGCAAGATCTCCGACCCCCACGAACCCGGGCGTGTACTGGGCCGGCTCACCGACCTGGGCTGGGGCAGCCGACTGCGTGCCCTGCTCGATGCGCCCGACGCTCCGGCCACCGATGCACTGGAGAAGGCGTGCATCACCGTGCTCGCCAACTGGGATTGGAAGCAGCGGCCCACTGCCGTTCTGGCTCTCGACTCCCCTACCCACCCGCTCCTGGTGCGGTCGATCGCCGCGCGATTGGCATCGGTCGGCAAATTGGAGGATCTCGGGGTGATGCAGGTCAGGGCAGGTCATCCACCCGTGTCGGCCGCCAATTCGGCCTTTCGGGTCGCCGGGCTGGTGGACTCGTGGGACGTTCCGGACGTATCGTCCGTGACGGGACCGATCCTGTTGATCGATCTGGTCACCGACACGGGGTGGACGTTCACCTGTGCGGCGTCGGCTCTGACGTCAGCGGGCGCCTCGGCGGTGTTGCCGTTCGCTCTCGCAACACCGAAATGACGACCGGTCGAAATTGCCTGGTTTGATTTCTGCAGCGCTGGGTACAGCCAGCTGGGTCAGGAATGTGTGACCACCATCACAATCGGTGGTTAACCAGGGGAAGCATGTCCGTTTCGGGGGTCGATCTGCGGACTCACTCGATATGCCTCGGCGACCTTGTTACGTTTGTTTTTCCTATGAAGCCCGCATTGCTGAGAGGTACCCCGCTCACTGCGCCGGACGCAGTGAAGTTTCGTAAGCCACAGATCTCCGACGGAGTCCGGCTCTGGGAGATCGCAAGAGATTCGCGAGTTCTGGATCTCAATTCCAGCTACTCGTACGTGTTGTGGTGCCGTGATTTCGCGGCCACCACCGTCGTATCCGACATCGACGGCCGCGCAGTCGGTTTCGTCACCGGATACATCCGCCAGGACGCCCCCCGCACACTGTTCGTGTGGCAGGTCGCCGTGGATGCGGACCAGCGTGGCAAGGGACTTGCCGGTCGCATGCTGATGGAGCTGCTCGACCGCCTCGAGCCACAGGGCATCACGCATCTGGAAACGACGATCAGCCCGGACAACGAAGCGTCCATCGCAACCTTCACGAGCCTCGCACGTAAGCGAGGCACCGACATCGTCAAGTCGGATTTGTTCGCGCCCAACGATTTCCCTGATAGCCACGAAGCGGAGGAGCTCTACACCGTAGGCCCCGACGCATCGCGGAATTACGAAAGGAACAAGCAGAACATGACCGAAAAGAACACCGTCACAACAGAGAAGCCCGATGTGTTCGAGACCGTCGAGTCCGGAGTGCGGAGCTACAGCCGCCAGTGGCCCGCCGTGTTCTCCACCGCGAAGAACTCGGTGATCACCGATGAGGACGGCAACGACTACCTCGACTTCTTCGGTGGCGCAGGCGCACTGAACTACGGCCACAACAACGACATGATCAAGGGTGCGTTGGTGGACTACATCACCAGCGACGGCATCACCCACGGACTGGACATGTCCACGGTCGCCAAGCGCGAATTCCTCGAGTCGTTCAAGAAGAACATCCTCGACCCCCGCGGCCTGGACTACAAGGTTCAGTTCCCCGGACCGACGGGCACCAACACCGTCGAGGCGGCCCTGAAGTTGGCACGCAAGGTCACCGGGCGTGAGGCGATCATCAACTTCACCAACGCATTCCACGGCATGACACTCGGCGCGCTGTCGGTCACCGGCAACTCGATGAAGCGTGCCGGCGCCGGAATTCCGTTGGTGCACACCACTCCGATGCCGTACGACAACTACTTCGGAGGAGTCACCGAGGACTTCCAGTGGTTCGAGCGCGTACTCGACGACTCGGGCAGCGGGTTCAACCGCCCGGCCGCAGTGATCGTGGAAACCATCCAGGGTGAGGGCGGCATCAACGTGGCGCGCCCCGAATGGCTGCGCGCGTTGGCCGAGCTGTGCTCGCGTCGCGAGATCCTGCTGATCGTCGACGACGTCCAGATGGGCTGCGGTCGCACCGGACAGTTCTTCTCGTTCGAGGAAGCCGGCATCACCCCGGACATCGTCACGCTGTCCAAGTCCATCGGCGGTTACGGCATGCCGCTGGCACTGACCCTGTTCAAGCCCGAGCTGGACGTGTGGTCACCGGGCGAGCACAACGGCACCTTCCGCGGCTTCAACCCCTCGTTCGTCACGGCGAAGGCCGCCATCGACCACTACTGGTCCGATGACAGCTTCGAGAAGGAGATCCTCGCCAAGGGCGAGCACATCCAGGATCGTTTCATCAAGCTCTGCGCAAAGTTCGACGGCATCTCCACTCGCGGCCGCGGCATGGTCCAGGCACTGGTGTTCGACGACGCCGAGTTGGCCGGCAAGGTCTCACAGCTCTGCTACGACGAGCATCTGTTCGTGGAGACGGCAGGACCGAAGGACGAAGTCGTCAAGCTGCTCCCACCGTTGACCACGACGATGGACGAGCTGGACCGCGGTCTGGACGTCATCGAGAGCGCCGTCGCCAAGGTGCTTTCCTGACCGTCCGTCCGCAGCAACCGACATCGAAGGAGGACATCGCATGATCGTTCGCACCACCCAGGAGATCACCGGCACCGATCGCGACATCGAGAGCGAAGACGGCAACTGGCGCAGCAAGAGAATCATTCTCGGCGGCGACAAGGTCGGATTCTCGTTCCACGAGACCACGATTCAGGCCGGCACGGTGAACAACTTCCACTACGCCAACCACGTCGAGGCCGTCTGGCTGATCGAGGGCGAGGGAACGCTCACCGACCGCGAGACCGGAGAAACCTACGAGCTCGGTGCGGGATCGATGTACCTGCTCAACGGACACGAGCGCCACACCGTCGAGCCGCGTACCACGATGCGCATGCTGTGCGTGTTCAATCCCCCGGTCGTCGGCAACGAGACGCACGACGAGAACGGCGTGTACCCCCTCGTCGAGGTACCCGCGTAGCACCAGTACGTCCCTGACGGCCCGCACCGACGCTTCCGCGTCGGGTGCGGGCCGTAGGCGTCGATACGGTGCTCATCGGGCGATGGATCGCTATCCTGGACGAAGTGAATGCATATGCTGTGTCCGCAGTCCTGTACGAGCAGCTGACTTCTCTGCTCGAGGGCAGGACGGTCACCGTCGTGAGCGGCGCAGGCATGTCCACCGACTCCGGCATTCCCGATTACCGCGGTCCGCAGTCACCCCCGCGTAACCCGATGACATTCCAGCAGTTCATCGGTGACGCCGAATTTCGTCGGCACTACTGGGCACGCAACCACGTCGGGTGGCGACACATGGATGCCGCGGTACCCAACGACGGGCACCGAGCACTCGCCCGACTCGAACGGGCCGGCGTCGTCACCGGCATCATCACCCAGAACGTCGACATGCTGCACACCAAGGCGGGCAGCCGAAACGTCATCGACCTGCACGGCGTCTACGCCCGCGTTCGCTGCCTGAACTGCGAGCGATTGATCTCGCGTTTCGAACTGGCCCGGCGACTCGATCGTGCCAATCCGGGTTTCCTCGAGTCGGTTGCACCCGCAAACGGCGTCGAGATCGCGCCCGATGCCGACGCGATCATCTCCTCGACCGCGCACTTCAGAATGGTCGACTGCGAATCATGTTCGGGCATACTGAAACCCGACATCGTCTACTTCGGTGAGAGTGTTCCCAAGCCGCGTGTCGCCGAGGCATACGATCTGGTCGACCGAAGTGATGCGTTGTTGGTGCTCGGATCCTCGCTGACCGTGATGTCCGGCCTGCGGTTCGTCAGGCACGCGTCCAAGAAGTCGAAGCCGATCGTCATAGTCAACCGCGGTACCACCCGCGGCGACGAATTCGCTTCTCTCACAGTCCATGCCGGTTGCTCTGAGGTGGCGACCGCGCTGGCCGACGACCTCGATCAGGCAGGAACCAGATCGTCGGCATGAACCACAGGTCGTTGTAGTTCCGCGGCCAAATCCCCTGTGGACCGCCCGAGCATTCCGGCCAGCTCCGCCGAGTCGTACGCGACGACCCCGCGAGCCACCAGGACGCCGCCGTGGTCGACCAACGAGACCACATCGCCGCCGTGGAAGGATCCCGTCACCGACGTGATACCAGCGGACAGCAACGACCGTCGCCGATCCACCACTGCACGCACCGCCCCCGCGTCGAGGTGGAGTTCTCCCGCGGCATCCGCGGCATGACGGACCCAGAACTTGCGGGCCGACAACCGAGTCGGCCGAGCAGCGAAGGCGGTACCCACCGCGGACGTCGTCAGTGCGTGTGCAGCATCGGATGCCGCAGCCAGCAGCACCGGAACACCGGCATCGGCTGCGAGACGCGCAGCGGACAGCTTGGACGCCATTCCGCCGGTGCCCAGCGCTCCCCCGGAGCCGGCGACGACGCCGTCGAGATCCTCGGGACTGGTCACCTCCGGGATCAGCGTCGCCTCGCCCTTGCGAGGATCACCGTCGTACAACCCGTCCACGTCCGAGAGCAGGAACAGCGCGTCCGCTCCGACGAGGTGGGCGACCAGGGCAGCCAGGCGATCGTTGTCGCCGAACCTGATCTCCGCGGTGGCGACCGTGTCGTTCTCGTTGACGATGGCCACGGCACCGAGCGAGCGCAGCCGATCCAGGGTGCGCTGAGCATTGCGATGGTTGGTTCGCCGCGCGATGTCCTCGGCCGTCAGCAGAACCTGTCCGACCGTGCGTCCGTACCGGTGGAACGACGAGCTCCACGCATGAACCAGAGCGAGCTGTCCGACGCTCGCCGCAGCCTGCTTGGTCGCCAGGTCTCGTGGACGCTTGGTCAGGCCCAGCGGTGCCATCCCTGCGCCGATCGCGCCGGAGGACACGACCACCACGTCCGTGCCGCTGCGCATCCGAGATTCGATGGCGTCGGCGAGCAGATCGAGTCGGCCCAGATCCAGACCGGTGTCGAGGCTGGTGAGAGCCGAGGAACCGATCTTGACCACGATCCGCTTGGCATCGGCGATCGTGCGACGGGTATCGGTGAGAGCCTCTGCGAGCGAATCGGATTCACGCACCGCCACCACGGCTACTCCTGTTCGGTATCGAGCCCGCGACGAACCTGGCGGGCATGCTTGCGTTCGGATGCGCCGATGCGCTCGACCTGATCCAGGCGGGCATCGGTGCCACGGCCGGTCATCGTGATCTCGACACCGGCCGGGGTCTGCGGCTCCCAATCGAACGAGACGTCGCCGATGGTGACCGAAGCACCGGGCTGAGCGCCGGCCTTGATGAGTGCGTCCTCGACGCCGAGCCGCGCGAGACGGTCGGCGAGATAGCCGACGGCCTCGTCGTTGGTGAACTGCGTCTGGCGTACCCACCGCTCCGGTCGGGTACCGCGAACGATGAAGCCGTCCGGGATGTCCGGATCCTTCACCACCTTGAAGCTGTCGTCGTTCTTGGCGACCGGACGCAGCACCTGACGTCGCGGCTCGGGAGCCGGATGCGCAGTGCGGTACTCCTCGACCAGCTTCGCCAACGCGAACGTCAGCGGCTTGAGACCGGCACGCGTCACCGCGGAGATGGTGAACACGGGCCACCCACGCGACTCGAACTCGGCGGTGACCATCTCGGCGAGTTCGGCACCCTCGGGAATGTCTGCCTTGTTCAGTACGACGATGCGGGGCCGATCGGCGAGATCACCGAGGCTGGCATCACCGGACAGAGCCGGCTTGTAGGCCGCCAACTCGGCTTCGAGGGCGTCGACGTCGGAGATCGGATCGCGACCCGGATCCAGTGTCGCGCAATCGACTACGTGTGCGAGCACAGCGCATCGCTCGAGGTGCCGCAAGAAGTCCAGTCCGAGACCGCGGCCCTGACTCGCGCCGGGGATCAACCCGGGGACGTCGGCGACGGTGAACGTGGTGTCTCCACTGGATACGACACCGAGGTTGGGCACCAGTGTGGTGAACGGGTAGTCGGCGATCTTCGGCTTCGCGGCGGAGAGCACCGAAACCAGCGAGGACTTACCGGCCGACGGAAAACCGACGAGGCCCACATCGGCGACGGACTTGAGTTCGAGGACGAGTTCGCGCTCGACGCCCTCTTCGCCGAGCAGTGCGAATCCGGGGGCACGTCGAGCCTTCGATGCGAGAGCTGCGTTGCCGAGTCCACCGCGGCCGCCCGGAGCGGCGTCGAAACGTGTTCCCTCGCCGATCATGTCGGCGAGGACGTTGCCCTTCTTGTCGAGCACGACGGTGCCGTCGGGAACCTTGAGGATCAGGTCCTCGCCGTTGGCACCCTCGCGGTTGCCGCCCATGCCCTGAGTTCCGTTGCCTGCCTTTGCATGGCTGGAGAAGTGGAAGTCGAGCAGAGTGTGGACGTTGCTGTCGACGACGAACACGACTCCGCCGCCCTGTCCTCCGTTACCACCGTCGGGGCCACCGAGAGGCTTGAACTTCTCGCGGTGAACCGAAGAGCAGCCGTTGCCACCTTTGCCGGCGCTGACGTGCAGCACCACGCGGTCGATGAATCGTGACATAGCTGTCTTCGATCCTTTCGTGAAAGAAAAAGCGGGAGAAAAAAAGCGATAGGGGCGGACCGGTCTCATGACCCTGGTCCGCCCCTATCGGGAGCTGTGAACGTACGCCGTGGATGGTCGACTCGAGCAGTCGCCCGGTCGCGTCGGCCATCGTGGGCGCGAGCGCTGCAGAAGGACTAGGCCTCTACAGCGACCGGAACGATGTTCACGGTCTTGCGACCGCGCTTGGCACCGAATTCGACTGCGCCCGGGGCGAGTGCGAACAGGGTGTCGTCGCCGCCACGGCCGACGTTGACGCCGGGGTGGAAGTGCGTGCCGCGCTGACGAACCAGGATCTCGCCTGCGCCTACGGTCTGGCCGCCGAAACGCTTGACGCCGAGGCGCTGAGCGTTCGAGTCGCGACCGTTACGGGAGCTCGATGCGCCCTTCTTGTGTGCCATGTTGCATACCCTCCTCGGGGTGAATCAGCTTGGGAGAACGCGGGTCCGAAGGGACCTGGTCACTTGATGCCGGTGACCTTGAGGACAGTGAGCTTCTGCCTGTGTCCCTGACGCTTGTGGTATCCGGTCTTGTTCTTGAACTTGTGGATGCGGATCTTCGGGCCCTTGGTGTGCTCGACGATCTCACCGGCGACCGAGATCTTCGCCAGCTTGTCTGCATCGGTGGTCAGGTCGGATCCGTCTACGACGAGGACCGGAGCAAGCGAGACAGCAGTGCCGGGCGCTCCCTCGATCTTCTCGACCTTGACGAGGTCACCAACAGCGACCTTGTACTGCTTTCCGCCGGTCTTGACGATCGCGTACGTTGCCATCGGAGGGCTACCCCTTGCTTCTTCGAACTTGCTCGCATTGCGCATGGCAACACGACTGGTCTGGTAAAACGTGTTTGCTTGCTCCCTATCGGCCGGTCGGGATGATGATCATTCCGACCCGCTCGAGAACCGTTGTTCCCTACAGCACCACTACGGCACGGCAGAACGGTGTCACCGGGAGCGACTTATCAAGGTTACGGCAGGGAGACGGCCAGGGTCAAACTGCCCTGCTCTGCTAGGCATCGACGTCCACCGGAGGACCTGCAGGCCGCGCTGCTGCGCGCCGTCTGCGAGGACGTGCGGCAGGCACCTCGACCGGCTCCGTTGGCTGCTCGGCCGCCGCAGTGAGCGGTGCCGACGGCTCGTCGGGTGCCGTCCCGGCCTGGTCGGAAGACGTGGCGTCCCCCGAGTCGTCCGTGGCGGGTACGACGATGACCATGCCCGCGTCGGGTGCAGTGCCGGTCGGCGCGGCAGCCTTGCGGGCCACCCGCCGTCCGCGTCGAGCCTTGGCAGCCACCGGAGCCGACGGCTCGTCGGCCGCAGTCTCGGCGGGCGTGTCGACTTCGGTGGCCTCGGTCTCGGCGTCGGCAACCGACGCGGCCGCTACGTCCACGTCGTCGGCGGAGACCACGGTCACCACTGCGTCGCCGCCGGCAGCTTCGGCCGGTGCCGGTGTCTCGACATCGGCCGGGCTGACGTCGGCGACCACGTCGTCGTGATGCGCGGCCATGGCCAGCGCCACCGGGTGCGCTCGTTTGATCGACGGATCGACCACCGGGGGCTCGTGACCGTCTGCCGTGCCTGCCCGATCGTTCGAGGACGCCCGGTCGCCACCGTCCGACCGATCGTTGCCGTCGGCCTTGTTGTCCTTGCCGCGTCGACGCCTGCTGCTCGTTCCCGAGTTGCTGCTGTCGGACCGCGACGAACTCGACCGTCCGCCGTCGTTGTCAGGCTTGGCATCGACGGGGAACGGGTGCACGACGATGCCGCGACCCTGGCAGTGCTCGCATGTGGTGGAGAACGCCTCGACGAGCCCCGTACCGAGCTTCTTACGGGTCATCTGAACCAGTCCGAGCGAGGTCACCTCGGACACCTGATGGCGAGTCCGGTCGCGTCCGAGGGACTCGGTGAGCCGCCGCAGTACGAGATCGCGGTTGGACTCGAGCACCATGTCGATGAAGTCGACGACGATCATGCCGCCGATGTCTCGCAGACGCATCTGGCGAACGACTTCCTCGGCCGCCTCGATGTTGTTGCGGGTGACGGTCTCTTCGAGGTTGCCGCCGGAGCCGGTGAACTTGCCGGTGTTGACGTCGACGACGGTCATCGCCTCGGTGCGATCGATCACCAGGGTGCCGCCCGAGGGCAGCCAGACCTTGCGATCGAGAGCCTTGGCCAGCTGCTCGTCGATGCGGTGCGCAGCGAAGACGTCGACCGAACTGCCGTCCGCCTCGTAGCGGTGCAGCCGCTCCATCATGTCCGGGGCCACGGTCTCGACGTAGTTGGACGTCGTCGTCCATGCCTTGTCGCCCTCGATGACGAGCTTGGAGAAGTCCTCGTTGAACAGGTCTCGGATGACCTTGACCAGCATGTCGGGCTCTTCGTACAACGTCTGCGGTTGCACGCCCTTGCCGGTTTCGGCGTTGGCCGAGCGTTCTTCGATGCTGGCCCACTGCGCCTGCAGGCGAGTCACGTCACGTGCGAGCTCTTCTTCGCTGACGCCCTCCGCTGCGGTGCGGATGATGACGCCTGCCTCGGGAGGCACGATGTCGCGGAGGATCTCCTTGAGCCGCTTGCGCTCGGTATCGGGCAGCTTGCGGCTGATACCGGTGGAGCTTCCACCTGGCACGTAGACGAGGAAGCGACCGGCGAGCGAGAGCTGCGTCGTCAGGCGAGCACCCTTGTGCCCCACCGGGTCCTTGCTGACCTGCACGAGAACCTGATCGCCCGGCTTGAGGGCCTGCTCGATCTTGCGCGCGCTCCCGCCGAGACCGGCAGCGTCCCAGTTGACCTCGCCTGCGTACAGCACACCGTTACGGCCTCGGCCGATGTCGATGAACGCTGCTTCCATACTGGGCAGCACGTTCTGGACGCGGCCCAGGTACACGTTGCCGACCATCGACGCGGTGGCACTGCTGGTGACGAAATGCTCGACGAGCACGCCGTCTTCGAGCACGGCAACCTGTGTGGTCAGCGGATGATCCGGTGTCGCCTTCTCGCGCACGACCATGACGCGGTCGACGGATTCGCGGCGCGCCAGGAACTCGGACTCGGTGAGGATCGGCGGACGACGACGGCCGGCATCGCGCCCGTCGCGGCGGCGCTGACGCTTGGCCTCGAGGCGCGTCGAACCCGTGATTCCCTGAACCTCGTCCCGGGGTGCGCGACTCTTGTTGCGTGGCTCACGCTCGTGCACGACGGTGTTGGGCGGATCGTCCTCGGACGTCGCGCTTTCGGCAGCGGCCTCGGCTCCGGTCTTGCGCCTGCGACGGCGACGGCGGCGGCGGCTGGAGCCGTCTCCGTCCGAACCACCGTTGTCGGAGTCGTCGTAGTTGTCCTGGGCTCCGGAATCGGACTCGTCGTCGCCGTCCTCGGCCGAGGAGTCCGCGGTGCGCGCGTCGTCGGAGGAGTCGGACGAATCGGAGTTCTGACGGTCGGAGGAACGGCTGCGAGTACGTGACCGACGCGAGCGTCGTCCCGAGTTCGACTGCTGCCCGTCACCTGCCGAGGACTCGTCCGAGTCCGCGTCGTCGCTCGACTCCGCGTCGGTCGAATCGGTGGTGTCGGTGCTGTCGGTGTCCCCGTCGGAATCGTCGTCCGAGTTCTCGTCGGTCGACTCGTCCGAGGATTGCTCGCCGCGACCGCGTCCGCGACCACGACGGCCGCGCCGGCGACGTCGAGGCTGAGACTGATCGTCGTCGCCGTCACCGTCGGTCGAGCTCTCGGCTTCGGCCGACTCACCGGCCTCGGAGGAGGACCGGTCGGTCTCGACGGCGGAGACCTCGGATGCACCGGTCTCCGGCGTCACTGCGGACTCGCTGCTGTCGGTAGTGGCACTGCTCTCGGCGTTCGCAGCCTCGTCCTTGGGCGCGGCCTTGCGGCTGCGGCGACGGCGAGCCGGAGGCTCGGCCGGTGACTCCGTCGATTCCGTCGCCGGAGCATCGACAGCGGCGGGCTGCAGGAACAGAGGGGTGGCGAAGGTCGTCGCTGTGGGCTGGTCGGTCGTTGCCGCGGGCTTGGCCGCCTCCGGCTCCGGTGCGGGCGCACTGGTGAACAGCTGCGGCTCGGTCCACGGAACCTCGCCTGCGGGCTCATCGGCAGCAGGCACATCGACATCGGGCACCGGAGTCGGCTCGGCAGTCGAGGAATCGAGAGTTGCTGCTGTGGGGCCGTTGACCGAATCACGAACGGACTCGGCGACGTCACGGCTCAGGCTCGACTGAGCACTGCGCGCTTCGATGCCGAGCTCACCGAGGGTGACGAGCAGCTGCTTGCTGGTGACGCCCAGGATCTTCGCCAATGCGTGCACGCGCAACCTGGTCGGCAGCTCGATGGTGTCGGGTTGCACCGACGACACCGCGTCGGTTTCCACAGGCGACACCGGGCCGGGGGCCTCCGTACGTCCTGCGTTTTCGTTCTGTACATCTTCGGGCGGGCTTTGATCGGCCACGTAGTCTCCTCGGGCCCCCGGGCGCGTCCATCCGACTTCCGGGTGTGACGCGGCCACGCGAGGGCAATCCTTGTGTACTCACGTCGGGTTGGACGTGGGCTGTTCGGTCTCGCTCCGCACCCGAGCCGATGACCACTTCGTAGTTCTCGGTGGTCGACGACAGCGTGTGCAGTGCCTGGCTGGATGGTGGTGTACCGGCGATCCGAGCGCCTGATCATCAAGCAAGAACGCGAACGAGCCTGTCTCTCGTTCGAGCATCTGCGATGACGGGCAGCGGATAGACGACAGTCATCCGATCGAATCCATCACACCGGTCTAGCGAACTTCCGTGAAGCCTGGGCTTCGGGTGGAGCGTGAAACCTGTACGTACTGGTGCAGTGGAGTCGATCTGTTGTCGAGTATCCCACACGCTGTGATGCGTACTCGCCACGCCGCACCGATCGGGTTTCCGACGGGTGCGGCGTGGCTGACGAACGTTGCTGTTTCTGTCGACGGCGGAACGGTCAGGCGAGGCCGGGGAACCAGAGTGCGATCTCGCGCTCGGCCGATTCCACGGAATCCGATCCGTGTACCAGGTTCTGCTGACCATCCAGGGCGAGGTCACCGCGGATGGTCCCGGGAACCGCCTTGGCCACGGGGTCGGTGCCGCCTGCGATCTGACGGAAGGCCGCGATGGCGCGGGGGCCTTCGAGAACTGCGGCCACGACCGGTCCGGACGTGATGAACTCGAGGAGTTCGGGGAAGAACGGCTTGCTCTCGTGCTCCGCGTAGTGAGCCGAGGCCAATTCGCGGGAGACGGTCTTGAGCTCGAGTGCGACGATGCTCAGACCCTTCTTCTCCACGCGGCCGAGGATCTCTCCTACGTAACGCCGGGCAACTCCGTCGGGCTTGATCAGTACAAGGGTGCGGTCGGTCACGAAAGACGACAGTAATGGAACCCGGCGATGCAGCGCGCGCCGCATCGCCGAAACCGGCGGGTTTCCCCGGTCAGTCGCGCTGCCCCGGCAACATTCCTCGTCGGATCCGCTCGGTGATGTCACGGCGCAGGTACAGCAGATACAGCCAGACCGCGATGAAGATCAGGCCGACGGCACCGATGGAGAGGTGGAACACCGCCCCGGCCACGACGAACAGCTGGAGAATCAGGTTGAGCTTCATCGCCCACGGCTCCCCCTGCTTGCCCGCCGCCAGGACCATCACGACGGCCAACGCCACGATGTAGGTCGTCGAGAACCAGGTCGCGCCGCCGCCGAGGGTCGCCACCACCGGCAGCGCGAGCAGTGTCACGATGGCTTCGAGCACGAGGGTGCCCGCCGCGACACCGCGGAACCCCTTCCACGGGTCGTTCGTGGGTGGTCTGAACTCTGTTTCGCTCACGCGGGGTCCTTTCCGAACAGAGTGCGAGCTGCACCGACGGTCACCACGGATCCGGTCACGACGACTCCGGCACCGGACACGGCCTCCCCCGGCTCGGCGACTTCCTCGGCCAGCCCGATCGCCGTTTCCAGGGCATCGGGCAGTGTCGACGCCACCACGACGCGTTCGTCACCGAACTTGGCCACCGCGATGTCGGCCAACGCGTCCACGTCCATCGCCCGCACCGACCCGTTGTGGGTGACGACGATGTCGTCGAACACCGGTTCCAGTGCGTCGAGAATCGCTCCGACGTCCTTGTCCGCCATGACGCTGACGACGCCGACGAGTTTGCGGAAGTCGAATTCGTCGGTGAGGGCGGCGGCGAGCGCTGCCGCCCCGTGCGGGTTGTGCGCGGCGTCGAGGAACACGGTCGGGGCATTGCGAACCCGCTCGAGCCGACCCGGATTGACGATCGTCGCGAACGCGCCGCGCACGGTGTCCTGATCGAGTTGGCGATCCGGACCGGCACCGAAGAACGCCTCGACCGCCGCGAGTGCGAGCGAGGCATTGTGCGCCTGATGCTCGCCGTGCAACGGCAGGAAAACGTCGGTGTACACCCCGCCGAGCCCCTGCAGTTCCAGTTGCTGGCCCCCCACGGCGATCTGCCTCCCGAGCACGGTGAATTCCGATCCGGCCCGCGCCACCGCAGCATCCGCCTGCACCGCCGCCCGCAGCAGCACCTCGGAGACCTCTGGTTGCTGCTTCGCCAGAATCGCGACGGTGTCGCGCGGCACGAGCGATTCCGGTGCCTTCTTGATGATCCCCGCCTTCTCGCCTGCGATCCCGGCGAGATCGTCGCCGAGGAACTCGACGTGATCGAGGCCGATCGGGGTGATGACGGCGACCTCGCCGTCGACGACGTTGGTGGCGTCCCAACGCCCACCGAGTCCGACCTCGATGACGGCGACCTCGACCGGGGCCTCGGCGAACGCAGCGAACGCCATGGCCGTGACCACCTCGAACTTGCTCATTCGGGGTCCGCCCGCAGCCTCGGACTGCGCGTCGATCATCTCGACGAACGGTGCGATCTCGTTGTAGGTGTCGACGTAGAGCCGCGGAGAGATGGGCCTCCCGTCGATGCTGATCCGCTCGGTCGCCATCTGCAGGTGCGGACTGGTGGTTCGGCCCGTGCGTCGGTGGAAGGCAGTGAGCAGTGCATCGATCATGCGAGTCACCGAGGTCTTGCCGTTGGTGCCGGCGACGTGAATCGACGGGTACGCCTTCTGCGGCGACCCGAGCAGATCCATCAGCGCCGAGATCCGAGCCGTCGACGGCTCTATCTTGGTTTCGGGCCAACGCTTGTCGAGCTCGGCCTCCACGAGGGCGAGCTCGGCCAGATCGACCGGGCTCGGCGGAGGTAGCGGCAGGGCGGCGTCGGGTTCGGTCACTTAGGTTCCCATCGATTCGAGCCGCGCCGAGATGCGTGCGATCTCTTCGCCCGCGATCGTCTGGCGTGTTCTGATCTTGTCCACCACCGCATCCGGTGCCTTCGCGAGGAACGCTTCGTTGCCGAGCTTGCCGGTGGTCTGCGCCAGTTCCTTCTCCGCAGCGGCCAGATCCTTCACCAGGCGGGCCCGTTCGGCGACGAGGTCGACGGTGCCCGAGGTGTCGAGTTCGACGACCACGGTGGCCTTGCTCAGGCGCACCTCCACCGAGGCCGTGGCGGCGAAGTCCTCGGCGGGCTCGGTCAGTCGAGCCAGTGCGGTGACCGCCGAAATCTGCCCGTCCAGATCGGAGTCGCGGACTCCGACGATGCGGGCCGCCACCTTCTGGGACGGCTTGAGTCCCTGATCGCTGCGGAATCGGCGAATTTCGGTGATGAGCCGCTGCATGTCCTCGATGCGTTGTGCCGCAACAGGATCCAACGATCCGGTGGCGGCAGTGGGCCACGCCGCGATCACCAGCGACTCGCCGCCCGTGAGCACCTTCCACAGCGTTTCGGTGACGAACGGAATCACCGGATGCAGCAACCGAAGCAGGGCGTCGAGGACGTTACCGAGAACTCCGCGCGTGGTGGCGGCGATGGCGTCGTCGGCGAACTGAACCTTGGCGATCTCGAGGTACCAGTCGCAGACCTCGTCCCAGGCGAAGTGATAGAGCGCCTCGCAGGCCTTGCTGAACTCGTACCGATCGAACGCCGAATCCACCTCTGCCCGAACCTGTTCGAGCCGGTCGAGTATCCATCGGTCGGCGTCGGTCAACTCGCCGCGCCGAGGCAGATCTGCCGGTGCCGCGCCGTTCATCAGAGCGAACTTGGTGGCGTTGAACAACTTGTTGGCGAAGTTGCGCGACGACTGGGCGTGGTCTTCGCCCACGGACATGTCGGCTCCGGGGTTCGCGCCGCGAGCGAGTGTGAAGCGCAGCGCGTCGGCACCGAAACGGTCGACCCAGTCGAGGGGGTCGATGCCGTTGCCCCGCGACTTCGACATCTTCTTGCCGAACTGGTCCCGAATCAGGCCGTGCAGAAACACATCTCGGAACGGAACCTGCGGCCCCGACTTGCCCGCGGTGATCGCGTCGTCCGCTCCGACGTAGGTGCCGAACATCATCATGCGGGCGACCCAGAAGAACAGGATGTCGTATCCGGTGACGAGAACACCGGTGGGATAGAACTTCTCGAGATCCGCCGTGGCGTCGGGCCACCCCATCGTCGAGAAGGGCCACAGCCCGGACGAGAACCAGGTGTCGAGAACGTCGGGATCCTGCTCCCAACCCTCGGGCGGCGTCTCCCCCGGTCCGAGGCAGACGGTCTCGCCGTCGGGTCCGTACCAGATCGGAATCCGATGACCCCACCACAGCTGACGCGAGATGCACCAGTCGTGCATGTTGTCGACCCAGGCGAACCAGCGCGGTTCCTGACTCTTCGGGTGAATCACGGTGTCGCCGTTGCGCACTGCGTCACCGGCCGCCTTCGCCAGGGTGTCGACCTTGACCCACCACTGCAGCGACAGGCGCGGCTCGATGGGCTCGCCACTGCGCTCGGAGTGGCCGACACTGTGCAGGTAGGGACGCTTCTCGGCGACGACGCGGCCCTGCTCGGCCAGTGCTTCACGAACCTTCACGCGCGCCTCGAAACGGTCCATGCCGTCGAACTGCGTTCCGGTGTCGGCGATCCGACCTGCCTTGTCCATGATCGAGGGCATCGGCAACGAGTGCCGCACACCCATCTCGAAGTCGTTGGGGTCGTGAGCCGGGGTGATCTTCACGGCACCGGTGCCGAACTCGGGATCGACGTAGTCGTCGGCGATGATGGGGATCTGCCGCCCGGTGAACGGGTGCTCGAGGGTGGTGCCGACGAGAGCCTTGTATCGCTCGTCGTCGGGGTGAACCGCAACTGCGGTGTCGCCGAGCATCGTTTCGACTCGGGTGGTCGCGACGACGACATGCGGCTCGGAATCGTCGAGGGAGCCGTATCGCAGCGACACGAGTTCGCCCTCGACGTCCTCGAACTTGACCTCGATGTCGGAGATGGCGGTCTGCAGCACCGGAGACCAGTTGACCAGTCGCTCGGCGCGATAGATCAGACCGTCGTCGAACATCCGCTTGAACATGGTCTGCACGGCCTCGGACAGGCCGTCGTCCATGGTGAATCGCTCTCGGCTCCAGTCCACACCGTCGCCGATGCGTCGCATCTGCCCACCGATGGTTCCGCCCGATTCACGCTTCCAGTCCCAGACCTTGTCGATGAACAGCTCGCGGCCGAACTCTTCCTTGGTCTTTCCGTCGGCGGCGAGCTGCTTCTCCACGACGGTCTGGGTGGCGATACCCGCGTGGTCCATGCCCGGCAACCACAGCACCTCGTACCCGAGCATCCGCTTGCGACGGCTCAGCGCGTCCATCAACGTGTGGTCGAGAGCGTGACCCATGTGCAGGCTGCCCGTGACGTTGGGTGGGGGCAGCACGATGGAGTAGGGCGGCTTGCCGCTGGTGGCGTCGGCTTCGAAGTACCCGGCGTCGACCCAGGACCGGTACAGCTCCGCCTCGACCGCACTGGGATCCCAGCTCTTGGGCAGGTCGATCGAATCGGCGGGGTTCTCTGAGTGCTCTGGCGCTGAACTGGTCACCGGTCGATTCTAGTGGCCGAGGATTCGAGGCATCGACACCCTCTCGCCCAGCACGTGCTGCGCCAGGAATGCCAGCACCACCTCGTACCAGACCTTGGCGTGTTGGGGACTCAGAATCCAGTGGTTCTCGGCCGGGAAGTAGAGAAAACGATGGTCGGTGTTGCCCTCGTCGTCGGCGGGCAGGCCGGATTCGCTGAGCAGTTCGTACCACAGCCGCAGGCCCTCGCCGATCGGCACTCGATAGTCCTTGTCGCCGTGGATGACCAGCATCGGCGTGGCGATGTCCGCGACGAACAGGTGTGGGGAGTTCTCCACCGCCATCTCCGGAGACATCTCACGAGCCCAGTAGTACGGGGCATCG
Organism: Rhodococcus sp. 06-470-2; assembly: GCF_002258235.1. Lineage (NCBI taxonomy): Bacteria > Bacillati > Actinomycetota > Actinomycetes > Mycobacteriales > Nocardiaceae > Rhodococcus > Rhodococcus sp. 06-470-2. The sequence goes on from NZ_NOYB01000004.1 coordinate 82,933, forward strand.
GTGGTCGGCCCGAACTGATCGAGCGCCCACAGGCTCGCGTGGGTGACGATGGCGTCGAACCGGTCGGTGTGCCCGGCGATCCAGTTGGCCATGTAGCCGCCGAAGGATCCGCCCATCGCCGCGGTGCGGGTGTCGTCGATGTGCGGTAGCGCGGCTGCGACATCGGTCAACGCCATCAGATCGGTGAACGGGGCCTTTCCCCACGCGCCCCAGCCGCGCTGCACGAACTCCTGGCCGTACCCGGTGGACAGAGCCGGATCGGGCAGCAGCACCGCGTACCCACGGGCGACCATCAGCCACGGATTCCACCGCCACGACCAGGTGTTCCACGAGCTCAGCGGACCACCGTGCACCCACAGCAGCAGCGGTGCGGGTTCCTCGTTCGAGGCACCCTCGGGCAGTGCCAGCCAACCGCGCACCCGGGCTCCGTCGCCGACGACGGTGTCGATCTCGGTGAGAGTTCCGGGCAACGGACTGCGGTCGATGGAGGTGTCGAGGTCCACAACGGTGCCGTCGGACAGATCGATCGACACCGGATGCGGGGCGGCCAGATAGGACGCGGCGAGTGCGAGCACCCTGGTTCCGTCCGAGGACACGTGAACGTGGGTGTAGGCGTCGTTCGTATTCGTCAGCCGACGCGGCTCCGCACCCTCGCGGACGACGAAGATCGGCGACCGGCCGTCGTCGTCCGCGGTCACCAGCACCCCCGACCCGTCCGGCAACCACACCGGGTCGATCGGCCATCGATCCCAGCCGGGCGCGACATCGACGACGGAAGCAGTCCCGAAGTCGTAGCGCTGCAGCGTCATTCGAGGCGCATCCTCGGGAGTGGAGAGCGATTCACGCACGAACACCACGGACGCACCGTCGGGCGAGATCGCCGGCGCGCCCAGATCGGCATCGACGTCGTCGACGATCGTGCTGCGCTCCCCCGTCGCGGTGTCGATGCGCACCAGCACCGTCCGCACGGTCGCCAGAGCGCCGGGTACGGCCCAGGTGGACACGACGAACGCACCGTCGGCACTGATGTCGAACGCCGCCTCGTGCAGAGCTCCGGCCGCATCCGAGGTCAGATCACGAAACACCTTCGTGCCGTCGGTCGATCCGGCGAACAGATGCGGGGTGGCAGGACCGAGATCGTGATCCCAGAAACGCACCGGAACCCCGGTGTGCAGAATTGCATCCACCTTGTTGGCCTTGCGCTCGGTGCGCAGGGCATCGTCGTCCTCATCGGTGCTCGACGATCCGAACACCGGCGAGAACCCGACCAGCCCGTGTCCGGAACGGGCGCTTCGGATTTCGCTCAGACCGGCCGACCGAGTCTCGATCATTCGCGCCTCACCGCCCGAGGCAGGAAGAATCCACAACCGGGCCGGATCGTCCTTGCTCGATCGGCGGGAGAACAACAAGTCGCCGGCCGGGGTGAACACCGGAGCGCTCTCGCCCCACTCGCCGTGCGTGAGGCGTCGGGCCGGCGAACCACCGTCGACATCGATCTCCCACAACGACGTTCGATACTCGGTCCGCGAATCGTCCAGTGCGGCAACTACGATCACCGCCCGCGAGAAATCGTGCGATGCCGCCAGGCCTGTGACCCGACGGGCTCCGATGTACTCGTCGACGTCGTCGTACATGCTCATCCAGCGAGCCTAGCTCCACCGGCCGCTGTCAGTCCTCGCCGAGGTCCTCACGCAACTGAGCGAGCGTGCGAGCCAGGATTCGCGAGACGTGCATCTGCGAGATTCCCACCTTCTCCGCGATCTGTGTCTGGGTCATCGACCCGAAGAATCTGAGCACGACGATGCGACGCTCACGCTCGGGCAACTTCTCGAGCGCAGGGCGCACCGCGAGATAGCTCTCCATTTTCTCGAGTTCGGGATCGTCGGCACCGAGGGTGTCCATCAGCGGCAATCGATCTTCGCTGACCACCGAGTCGACCGAGACGGTCTGATACGCGCTTCGCGCAAGCAACGCCTGCGAGGCTTCCTTGACGTCGATCCCGAGCTCGACGGCGATCTCGCTGGCAGTCGGAGCTCGACCGAGCTTCTGCGACAACGATCCCACCGCCTGGGAGATCATCGAGTTCAGTTCCTTCATGCGCCGCGGCACCCGAACCGACCATCCTGCGTCCCGGAAGTACCGGCGAGCCTCGCCCATGATCGTGGGTACGGCGAACGACACGAAATCCGAACCACGTTCGATGTCGAATCTGTCGACCGCGTTCACCAGACCGAGGCGTGAGACCTGCAGGAGGTCCTCGTGTGCTTCGCCGCGACCGCCGAAGCGGCGGGCGATGTGTTCTGCGAGAGGAAGGCAGCGGGTGATGATGCGATCGCGCAGCACTCGGCGCTGCGGTGAATTCTCGTCGAGCGCTTGCATCTGCTGGATCAGGGCGACAACGTCGCTGTAATCGTCGGACTCTCGCCGTGTGCTTCGTTCGTGCGGCACAGGCACTAGACCTTGCTCCTCCGCTTGACCACGTCGATCGCGACCGTGCGACCTGCTTCGTCGTCGACCGCGTCGTCGGCACGCAGTTCGATGGCGTCGGTCAACGTCTGCAGCACGTGCCACCCGAAGCTGTCCTTCTTCGGTACGGAAGTGGGTGTCAGGGTGGAGGTGACGACGATTCGGATTCCGGAGTCGCTCACTGCGAACATGCACGACAGCTCGGCATCGGTGACCGAGCCCTTGATCAGCTGCGAGCACACCTCGTCGACGACCAACTTCACATCGGCGATGTCGTCGAGCGTGAAGTCGCTGAGCACTGCGAGGGTTTCGGCGACGGCACGAACCACAGGAAGTTGGTCTGCCTCTGCACGCACCCTCAGCTCGACCGGTGCACCGGAACCTCGCTCCAGTTCTTCGATCTTGCTGACCCCAGCCATCCGCACTTCCCATCGTCGCCGAGCAGTCGTTTTACCGTTCGCCGAGCCAGACTACCCAGCGCCCGGCGTTTCAATCCTGGCAGTCGGAAGCAACACACGCGTCAGGTGAGCGCTCGGAGCGCTGCCGTTGCCGGCCCCACGAGCCTGCCTGCGCTCATCGTCGCTCCGGAGGATCCCTGCCCGGACGCCACCACCGTGTGCACGAGCACTGCCAACGTCTCTTCCGCCGCAGCGACCCGGTCGACCACGTCCGCCTGGGTACGGCGCGCATCGCACCGGCCCTCGACCACGTCCGCCAGGGCACGCACGAAGTCGGCACCGGCGACACGGACGTCGTCTCCGAGCGCGTGGAACGGCGGAACGGGATCGAGGCGACGTCCCGCAACAGGGATCCCGCGGCCGAGGGCACCGACTCCACCGCGTGTTGTGATTGCCGCCAGTACAGCGGCGGTGCTGCGAGAGCGTTCACCGCCACACCAACCGCGAGCTCGACGATCCTGTCCACGAAGGCGACCGGATCGGATGCCGATCCGTAGGTGACCATCAGCAGCGCGGTCACCGGTATCCAGATTCCGCTCGTACCGAACTTCGACCAACGGCCCACGAGCGCACCGACGAAGACGCTGACCGCCAGAGCCACACTTGGATGGCCGACGATGCGAACCACGAGTGCCGCGACGAGAACCCCTGCGGTCACCGTGGCGATCTGCTCGGCCGCCGAGCGCAGGCTTCGGCTGATCGTCACCTCGATCAGGAACACCGCTGCGTAGGGAGCGAGGAAAGGCTGCGACATCGACAGCAGTTCGGTGGCCAGAATCCACGCCGCCGCCGCGGCACCCGCCATTTTCGCGGACACGACGAGGGTTTCGATCGTCCTGTCTCGCGAGACCGACTGTCGTGTCCACCTCATCGCAGTTCGCCCACCCGACCCCGGTCGACCCGAAACCGCCCGGCCCGGGTGACGGGGACGCAGCGAACTGGCACGATCATCGATGTGGACTACTCGCAGGCACTTCGCTCTCTCGCTCGACGTCTCGGCACATCGACCTCGTACCGAGGCTGGGACGACACCGTTCGCGAAGTGAGCGACGACACCCTGCGTCGAGTGCTCGCCGCGCGCGGCTACGCAACCGAATCGACCGAGGACGTCGACCGAGCTCGGGCCGACATCGAGAACGCGCCGTGGCGGCGTCTGCTTCCGCCGGTGGTAGTGGCGACCCAGGGCACCGATGCAGTGGTGTGGGTGCATGTGCCACACGGCAATCCGGTCGAGGTCTCGATGGTCTCCGAGGACGGCGAGACCATCGAGGTGACCCAAGCCGATGTCTGGGTCGATCCCCGTGAGGTCGACGGCCGCCTGATCGGTCGCGCCACGTTCGTCGTTCCCGGCAGCGCACCGCTCGGTTGGCACAGCCTGACCGCGACGACGATCAGCGAGGACAACACGGTCCGAACCTCGGACACGGTTGTGGTGGTCACGCCGAAGTCGTTGTCCCCCAATGCAGAACTGGCAGACCGGCAGCGCACGGGTTTGCTCACTCAGTTGTATTCGGTGCGATCGAAGCGGTCCTGGGGAATCGGTGATCTCGGTGACCTGGAGGACATGGCCGACATCGCGGGCCGCGAGCACGGGTTCGACTACCTTCTCGTCAATCCGCTGCACGCCGACCGACCCACCACACCGGTCGAGGCGTCGCCCTACCTGCCGACCACCCGCCGGTTCTTCAACTCGCTCTACATCCGCGTGGAGAACATTCGCGAGACCGCACTGCTGTCGCCGCAACAGTTCGCCAAGGTCGAGAAAGCCGCGAAGCGTTTCGACAAGGCCAACAAGCGAACCGGGAAGCTGAACCGAGACTCGACATTCAGGGCCAAACTGCGTGCCCTGGAACGTGTTCACAAAGTGGAACGAAGCCCGGCCCGCGAGTCCGCATTCCGTGCATTCGTCGAACGGGAGGGTTCCGGACTGCGCGATTTCGCGGTGTGGAGCGCATTGGCGGAGAAATTCGGACCCGAGAATTCGGCGTGGACCGACAGAGCAGCGCACCCACGGACCGACTTCGTGCTCGAGCAGCGCACCAAGCTCGCCGAGCGCATCGACTTCCACATGTGGCTGCAGTGGATCTGCGACGAGCAGTTGGCCGCCGCGCAGCGTGCGGCGCTCGATGCGGGGATGGACATCGGCATCATGCACGATCTCGCCGTCGGCGTGGCGCGGGGCGGAGCCGACGCGTGGGCGCTCGGTGACGTGCTCGCGTCGGGAGTCACGGTGGGCGCACCGCCGGACAACTTCAACCAGCAGGGCCAGAACTGGAATCAACCCCCGTGGGATCCCGACCGACTCCGCGAGCTGGCATACGTGCCGTACCGGGACATGCTGCGCACGATCCTGCGTCATGCCGGCGGTATCCGCGTCGACCACATCCTGGGCCTGTTCCGCCTGTGGTGGATTCCGCAGGAGGCCGAGAACGCAGGCGGCGGAACGTATGTCGAGTACGACCACGAGGCCCTGATCGGCATCCTGGCCCTCGAGGCCGAACGCGCAGGCGCGGTGGTCGTCGGTGAGGATCTCGGCGTCTTCGAGCCGATGGTGCAGGAGTACCTCACCGAACGCGGCATCTTCGGCACCTCGATCCTGTGGTTCGAGGCCGACGAATCCGGACCGATCCCGCCCGAGAACTACCGCAGTCTGTGTCTGACGTCGGTGACCACGCACGACCTGCCGCCCACGGCCGGATATCTCGACGGCGAACACATCGACCTGCGATCACGTCTCGGCCTTCTCGAACGCGATATCGACTCCGAGAAGGAGGTCGACGCGAAAAAACGCGAGGCGGTCCTCGAGCTGGCGCGTGAGCGCGGATTGCTCGACGCCGACGCCGACAACCACCGAACGGTGGAAGCTCTGCATCGCCTCGTCCAGCGCAGTCCGTCCCTGCTGATCGGTGTCGCTCTCGTCGACGCAGTCGGAGAACATCGCATCCAGAACCAGCCCGGCACCGACGAAACCCAGTACGAGAACTGGAAGATCCCGTTGGCCGACGCCGAAGGCAAGCGAGTACTCGTCGACGACCTCGTCGATCACCCGCGCATGGTGTCGTTGGTGAACGCAATGACCGACCGCGTCGACGGCCCGAGAACGCCGGGGTCCACAATCGAAGAATGAGTCACCGTCGTCACCGCGAATCCAACCGACACTGATGGGCCGCATCACTACCCGCAGACCCGTCGTCCGACTCAGGAGTGGGCACCGCGTCGAGCGCCCGGACACCCTCGTGGTGGAGGAGCCGATGGAGTTGAGAGTCGACGGCACAGCGCTGGCCGTCACCATGCGAACTCCCGGCCACGACGTCGAGCTCGCTCACGGCTTCCTGCTGACCGAAGGTGTGATCGCCTCGGGGGCCGATATCGCAGCGGCTCGCTACTGCGACGGGGTCGACGACGAGGGCGCGAACACCTACAACGTCCTCGACGTCACCCTGGCCGAGGGTGTCGCTCCACCGGAGACCGGCGTCGAACGGAACTTCTACACGACGTCCTCGTGCGGGGTGTGCGGCAAGGGATCGTTGGACGCAATTCGATTGCGCACCAAGCATTCCCCCGTGGCCGATTCGGTCGTCGTGACGTCCGATACTCTGTCCGGGCTACCCGACACGTTGCGGGCCGCGCAGAAGGTCTTCGATGCCACCGGCGGTCTGCATGCCGCCGCCCTGTTCACCGCAGACGGCGAGATGCTCGTTCTACGTGAGGATGTCGGACGCCACAACGCCGTCGACAAGGTGGTCGGTTGGGCGGTGACCAACGATCGAATTCCCCTGCAGGCCACAGTGCTCATGGTCAGCGGCCGCGCCTCGTTCGAATTGGCCCAGAAGGCCGTGATGTCCGGAATACCGATTCTCGCAGCGGTCTCGGCCCCGTCCTCGCTTGCGGTCGACCTCGCCACCGAGTCCGGTTTGACGGTCGTCGGCTTCCTCCGCGGTAGGTCCATGAACATCTACTCTCACGCCCACCGCGTTCACGTCTCAGACGTCGGCGTCCACCAGTAGTTCGGCAGCGGTCGCATTTCTGACCTCGTCGACGGACACACCGGGCGCGGTCTCGACCAGGCGCAGTCCGCGTTCGGTGACGTCGAGTACGGCCATGTCCGAGATGATGCGGTGCACGCAGCCTTTGCCGGTGAGCGGCAGAGAGCAGCGTTCGAGGATCTTCGGCTCACCCTTGCGAGAGACGTGTTCCATCATCACGATGACGCGTCGCGCTCCGTGCACCAGATCCATCGCGCCACCCATCCCCTTGACCATGTGCCCGGGAATCATCCAGTTCGCCAGATCGCCGGTGGCGCTGACCTGCATCGCCCCCAGTACTGCGACGTCGACCTGGCCGCCACGGATCATTCCGAACGACTGCGCGGAGTCGAAGTAGGACGCACCGGGCAGGACCGTGATGGTTTCCTTGCCCGCGTTGATGATCTCGGCGTCGAGTTCGTCCTCGGTGGGATAGGGGCCGACACCGAGCACTCCGTTCTCCGAATGCAGGATCACCGATACGTCGGTGGGGATGTAGTTGGGCACGAGAGTCGGCATGCCGATGCCGAGGTTGACGTACTGACCGTCGCCGAGTTCCTGCGCCACCCGAGCCGCCATCTGTTCGCGGGTCATCTTCTCGCTCATGCTCGTACCGTCCTCTGCTCGATGCCGACCTCGACCGGTCCGACATGGACCACCCGCTGCACGTGAATACCCGGGGTGTGTATCTCGTCCGGTCCGATCTCCCCCGGCTCGACCAGATGCTCGACCTGTGCGACGGTGATGCGCCCCGACTCGGCGGCCGGCGGGTTGAAGTTTCGTGCACTGGCGTGGAACACCAGGTTGCCGTGTCGATCGCCCTTCCATGCGTGCACGAGCGCGTAGTCGGCGACTATTCCGCGTTCCATCACGTAGGTGACACCGTCGAATTCGCGGGTCTCCTTGGGAGGACTGGCCAGTGCGATACCGCCGCTGCCGTCGTAACGCAACGGCAATCCGCCGTCTGCGACCTGAGTTCCGACCCCTGCGGGGGTGAAGAACGCCGGAATGCCGGCACCGCCCGCTCGCAGTCGCTCGGCGAGGGTGCCCTGCGGGGTGAGCTCGACCTCGAGTTCTCCGGAGAGATACTGCCGCGCGAACTCCTTGTTCGAGCCGACGTACGAGCTGATGGTCCGGCGAATACGGTGCTGCGCCAGTAGCACTCCCAAGCCGAAGCCATCCGTCCCGCAGTTGTTGCTGATGGTTTCCAGATCGGTCGCACCCTGCACGAGCACGGCGTCGATGAGAATCTCCGGCACTCCGACCAATCCGAAACCGCCGACGGCGATCGACGATCCGTCGGGAATGTCCGCTACGGCTTCGGTGGCGCTGGCCACGACTTTGTCCAACATGAGACGCACGCTACCGCATGTTGTGCGGAATATGAACAGGTTGCCACAATGCGAACATCTCGCTATGGTGTCTGTTGCGTAGATCACCACAATCGTGAGGAACCTTCGATGCTTCTTCTCCCGCCCGAGTATCGGGATCAATCGGGGGTCCATGCCCCGCTCGACTTCCCCGAGTACCGGACCACCGCTCTTCGGCATCCGGCGCAGCCGCTGACCCTGCTCCCCCAGCGACTCACCGAGATCACCGGACCGGTGCTGGGCGAGGGACGTGTCACCGCCGCCGACGCCGATCTCACCCTGGCGAACGGCGGTGAGGCACAAGGGCAGAGGATCATCGTCCACGGCCGCGTACTCGACAGCGACGGCAAGGCGATTCCGAACACCCTCGTCGAGGTGTGGCAAGCCAATGCAGGCGGCCGTTACCGCCACACCGGCGATCGGTGGCCTGCACCGCTCGATCCGCACTTCAACGGCACCGGACGCGTTCTCACCGATGCCGAGGGTCGATACCGTTTCACCACGATCAAGCCGGGCGCATACCCGTGGGGCAACCACCACAACGCGTGGCGGCCGGCCCACATTCACTTCTCGCTGTTCGGCCAGGCGTTCACTCAGCGACTGGTGACCCAGATGTACTTCCCGGACGACCCCATGTTCTTTCAGGATCCGATCTTCAACGCCGCACCCGAGGACTCGCGAGCCCGAATGATCGGCGCGTTCGATTACGAAGCGACACAGGACAACTGGGCCCTCGGATTCCGATTCGACATCGTGCTCCGCGGCCGAAACGCCACCCCCTTCGAGGAAGACGACCACGATGACTGATCCCGAGTTCGCCCCGCGCTACCCGGTGGTCTCCGGTGCCGACTTCACCACCGCACCGTTCGGCCAGACGCCGTCTCAGACAGTGGGTCCCTACGTCCATATCGGACTGCTGTGGCCCGACGGTGAGAGCGTGGTACCGCAGGGCACCGACGGCGAGATCACCGTCTCGTTCACCGTCATCGACGGAGCCCGAAACCCCATGTCCGACGCCATGATAGAGACCTGGCAGGCCGATGCCGACGGCCGGTTCGATCACCCCGACGATCCGCGCGGCGCGGTGGCGTCACGCACCGTCGGTTTCCGCGGCTTCGGGCGCGCGTTCGCGGACGAGACCGGGACGATGTCGATCACCACGATCAAGCCCGGACCGTTGCCGGCCGAGGACGATCGTGTCGAAGCACCGCACATCGACGTCAGCGTCTTTGCTCGCGGGATGCTCGACCGAGCCGTGACACGGGTGTACTTTCCCGACGAAGTCGAGGCCAATGCGGTCGATCCGGTGTTGTCCGCCATGCCTGCGCACAAGCGTGCCAGACTCGTCGCAGCACCGGTGCACGGTGGGTATCACCTCGACATCGTGCTGCAGAACACCGATCCGGACGGCGACGAGACTCCGTTCTTCGCGCTGTGACACACGATTGCCGAGAGGGGACGATGGAATCCGAGCGAGGGGCACTGTTCGATCCGACGTTCGGTAGCGATACCGTTGCGCCGCTCGTAGGCGACCGAGCCTGGGTGACAGCGTTGTTCGCCGTCGAGGCGGCGCTCTCCCGGGCCGCGGTCACGGTCGGTCTCGTGCAGGCCGCTCACGCCGAGGTCGTCACCTCTGTTGCGACCGAACTCGGAGCAGGACTGGACATCGCGAGGCTCGGAGTGGATTCGGCGGCCGGAGGCAATCCGGTGATCCCGTTGGTGAAGATCCTTCGCAGCGAGGTGGCCGAGGCCGATGTTCCTGCTACGGCAGTGCATCCCGGGGCCACCAGCCAGGACATCATGGACACCGCGCTGATGCTCGTCTCCCGCGATGCGCTCGGTGCGATCGAGGGCTCGCTCGACGCCGCGAGTACGGCGGCGCGGGGTCTCGCCCTGACCCACCGGACCACCCCGATGGCGGCGCGCACTCTCGGACAGCAGGCATTGCCCACCACCTTCGGTCTGGTGGCCGCGAACTGGTTCTCGGCGTTACGCCGCGCGCAGACCGGGATCGCGGCCGTTCGACGTGCGTGCGCCGTCCAGTACGGCGGTGCTGCAGGCACTCTCGCGGCCGTGTATCCGCACGGACCCGCCATCGCAGCGGCGATGGCCGTCGAACTGGGCTTGGCTCGACAGAACACTCCCTGGCACACCGACCGCACCGCGATCGCCGACATCGCGTGTTCCCTGGGCATCGCGGCAGGAACGATCGGCAAGATCGCCCAGGACATCGTGGCGATGTCCGGCACCGAGTTGGGCGAGGTCTCGGAGGACGCGCCGGGTGGATCATCGGCGATGCCGCACAAGCGAAATCCCGTTGCGGCCATCACCGCGCGGGCTGCGGCCCGGCGAGTCCCGGGTGCGGTGTCGACGGTGCTGTCGAACATGGACCACGAACATCAGCGCGCCGCAGGAGCGTGGCATGCCGAATGGGAGACGATCACCGATCTTCTGCGCTTCACCGGTGGTGCCGCCCATCGACTCGCGCAGAGCCTGAGCGGGTTGCACGTTCATCCGGAGGCGATGGCCCGCAATCTCGATGCGACGGGTGGAGCGCTGCTCGCCGAACGTGTCACCGCGGCATTGGCAGCGCACACCGAGCAGGCCCGCGAGATAGTCACTGCGCGATGCGCGGTGGGAGCGCCGCTGGACAGCGACCCTGCCATCACGGCATTCCTGCCACCCTCGACGGTGCGCGAACTACTCGACCCCGCCGCGTATCTCGGCCACGCACCCGAGCTGGTCGACGCGATCCTCGCCGAGCACGCCCTCGACACCGAACTCACCACAGAATCGAAGGATTCACGATGACCGTCGCACTTGCTCACGAACGCACCGAAGGACCCCGCGCCGACGCGGAGACCGTCGTGCTGATCGGATCGCTCGGCTCCGACCGATCGATGTGGAACCCGCAGATCGGACCACTGTCCGCTTCTGCCCATGTGGTCGCCGTCGATCTTCGTGGGCACGGGGCATCGCCGGTGCCGTCGGGTCCGTACTCCGTCGCGGAACTGGCCGAAGATGTTCTGGCACTGATCGATTCCCTGAATCTACGGCGTGTTCACATCGTCGGTCTCTCGCTCGGCGGCGCAGTCTCGCAGTGGATCGCCATCCATCGCCCGGAGCGCGTGATCACTCTGACGTTGCTGTGCACCTCGGCCAGGTTCGGTGAGCCGGCGCAATGGCTCGATCGGGCCGCAACGGTCAGGTCGGCGGGAACCGCGTCCCTGGCCGACGCCGTCCTCCAGCGCTGGTTCACCCCCGAACTGGCCGCTCGCGACGTCGATCTCGTCGACCGGCATCGCCGGATGATCGCTGAAACGTCCGACGAGGGCTACGCAGCATGCTGTGAGGCGTTGTCGGATTGGGACTCTCGTTCGGATCTGAACCGGATCACCGCTCCGACCCTGGTGATCGCGGGCCGGCAGGACCCCTCGACCACGCCCGAGGACCTGAAGATCATCGCCGACGGCGTCATCGGATCGACGTTCCGAGTTCTCGACCCGGCCGCGCACCTGGCCAACGTCGAACAAGCCGGGCCCGTCACCGCGGCGATCGCCGCACACATCGGAGCGGATGCGTATGCGCTCGGACGCGCAGCTGCCCACGATGCCGGAATGGCGGTGCGGCGCAGCATCCTCGGTGATGCGCACGTCGACCGCAGCGTCGCCGCGCGAACCGACTTCACCGCACCGTTCCAGGACTTCATCACCCGCACTGCATGGGGTGACATCTGGAATCGGCCAGGACTCGATCACCACACCCGCAGACTGCTGACCCTGGCGATCCTGACGGCGGTGGGTAACCAGCACGAACTCGACATGCACATTCGGGCCGCCCTGCGAGCGGGCACTGCGCCGGACACGATGGCGGAGGTGTTCCTGCACACCGCGGTGTACGCGGGAGTTCCGAACAGCAACAGTGCATTCGGTCTCGCGAACGCGGCCATCGCCGAGACATCGGCCGAGACCGAATCGGGTACCTCGTGAACTCCGCGGAATCGCCGCCGCCGTCCTCGGACTACGTCCAGTCACTGGGCCGTGGTCTTGCGGTGATCCGAGCCTTCGACGCCGAGCATCCGCGTCGAACACTCTCCGATGTCGCCCGAGCCACCGACCTCACCCGAGCCACTGCTCGGCGGTTCCTGCTCACCCTCGTCGAACTCGGCTACGTCCGTACCGACGGCTCGATGTTCTGGCTCACCCCGCGAGTGCTCGAGCTGGGCTACAGCTACCTGTCGAGCCTGTCGCTCCCGGAAGTCTCGGGACCGCACCTGGAGGCTCTCGCCGAACGAGTGCGCGAGTCGTCCTCAGTCTCGATTCTCGATGGTGACGACGTGGTGTACGTCGCCCGTGTTCCGGTCAGCCGCATCATGACCGTCGGCATCAACATCGGCACCCGATTTCCCGCGTTCGCAACATCGATGGGGCGCGTGCTGTTGGCCGGACTGCCTGCCGACGAACTCGCGGCATACCTCGATCGGGTGCGGTTGACTCCGCTCACCGGTAAGACCATCACCACTGCCGACGCGCTCGGCCGCGAACTCGACCGGGTCCGATCCGACGGCTTCTGCCTGGTGGACCAGGAACTCGAAGAGGGTTTGCGCTCCATCGCGGCTCCCATCCACGACGGACACGGAGCCGTGGTCGCAGCGGCGAACGTCTCGACCCAGGCCGCGCGGCATTCCGCCGATGCGGTGCGCACCGAACTGCTACCGGCTCTGCTCGACGCCACCCGCGCCATCGAGATCGACCTGCTCCGGGTGAGCACCGGACCCAACGACAAGCGAGGAACCACCCATGCCTGATGCCGTGATCTGCGAACCACTTCGGACCCCGGTCGGTCGCTTCGGCGGCCAGTTCAAGGACATTTCCGCCCAGGCTCTTGCCGGTGCGGTGATCGCCGAACTGGTCACCCGCACGGGCATTTCCGGTGCCGACATCGACGACGTAATCCTCGGTCAGGCGTCCCCGAACGGCGATGCACCGGCCATCGGACGCATTGCCGCGCTCGATGCAGATCTGGGTATCGACGTCCCCGGGATGCAGGTCGACCGTCGCTGCGGCTCCGGTCTGCAAGCGGTGTTGCAGGCGTGCATGCAGGTCCAGTCCGGCGGCAACGATCTGGTGCTGGCGGGCGGTGTCGAGAGCATGAGTCAGACCGAGTTCTACGCCACCGGCATGCGCTGGGGCGTCAAGGCCGAGGCCGTGGCTCTGTCCGACCGCCTCGCCCGGGCGCGAGTGACCGCGGGCGGCAAGAACTTTCCGGTTCCCGGCGGCATGATCGAAACCGCAGAGAACCTGCGCGCGGAGTTCTCCATCAGCCGCGCCGATCAGGACGCACTCGCAGTCCAGTCCCACCGACGTGCAGTCGCCGCGCAGAACAGCGGTGTGTTCGCCGAGGAGATCGTGGGAGTGTCGGTCCCCCAACGTAGATCGGATCCGTTGCTCGTCACCACCGACGAGCATCCGCGAGCCGACACCACCGTGGAGTCACTGGCGAAGCTGAAGGCGATCCGCGCGTCGATCGACCCCGAGTCGACCGTCACCGCAGGAAACGCCAGCGGACAGAACGACGGTGCCGCCATCGCCATCGTCACCACCCCGGAAAAAGCTGCCGCACTGGGCCTTCGGCCGCTGGCACGATTGGCCGGCTGGGGCGTCGCAGGCGTGGCTCCACGCACGATGGGGATCGGGCCGGTCCCCGCGAGCGAGAAGGCTCTGGGACGGCTGGGACTGAGTCTCGACGACATGGGCATCATCGAACTCAACGAAGCATTCGCCGCGCAGGCTCTCGCCGTGACCAGGTCCTGGGGCATCGACCCCGACGATCCGCGACTGAACCCACACGGGTCCGGCATCTCGCTCGGCCATCCCGTCGGAGCCACCGGAGCCCGCATTCTGGCGACGCTGTTGCGCGAAATGGACCGCCGAGAGGTCCGCTACGGACTCGAGACGATGTGCATCGGCGGCGGCCAGGGACTCGCTGCGGTGTTCGAGCGAATCGGCTGACCACCGTCCGGTGACTGCTACTGCAGTTGCGCCGCCAGTCGCACGGCCGAATTGGTCTCTCCGTAGCCCTCGTAGCCACCCACGCGCTGGACCACCTCGAAGAACAGGTCGTCGCCGACGGTCTCGGTGAAGAAGTGGAAGAACTCGCCGCCGGTCGCGTCCGCGTCGTACAGGATCCCCAGACGCTGCATCGCGTCCAGGGTCTCGGGGCCGAGCCCGAATCGCGCGTCGAGATCGCGATAGTAGTTGGGCGAGATCCGCAACGGGGTGAGCCCGCGTTCGGTCATCGCTCTCGCAGCGGCATGGATGTCCTCGCATCCGAACGCCACGTGTCCGACGCCTCCGCGCCGGGCCGCGGGAAGCGGGTCCGAGTCGGACGGGCGGCCGGGAACCATGTTGAGCGAGAGTCGAATCGTGCCGTTGGCGGTGGCGAGGGTGAGGGCTCGGCTGCGAACCAGGCCTATCGCGTCGACGACGTCCTGGCCCTCGTGTGGCACCATGCCGAACACCGAGCGCAGCAGCAGCATCACCCCGTCCCAGCTCTCGGCAGGCACGGCGAGCGCGATGTGATCCACGTGCGTGACGCAGGCCCGGTTCTCCTCCACCACCCTCGGCACCAGATCGAACGCCGATTGCCAGGCACCCGCACTGTCGCGGGTGCGTAGGTCCAGCGACGTCGCACCGGTCACGGCCAGACGCACCACCGCATCGGTCGCGTCAGCCACACCGGGCATGGAGACGGTGGATGCGGTGACTCCCAGTGCGCGGGCCCGAGTCAGCCACAGATCCGGGCGCTCGCTGCGAACCCCGATCTGGGCCAACGCCGGTAGATGAGCCGGGACACCCGGCGCGGTCCACAACGTGTCCACCGTGGTATCGACGGCGACGGCCAGCGGACCCTGGGTGAACAGGCTGAGTCCGTGTTCGCTGTGTGCTGCGGTGAGATCGAAGCCCAGGTGCCGCAGTGTGGTGCCCAGCTGCGCTGCTTTCGCAGGCCCGGCCGCGATCCGCAGGGAGACGACGTTCTCGATCGGACCCGGCGGTGGCGGCGCGAACAGATCGTTTCCGTCCGTGGGTGTTTCGACGCCGCGCACCTGCTCCTGGAGGTACAGCAGCGACCGGTGCGCGTCGGATGCCGTGCGGCCGGTGTCGGAGTGTCGGAAGACGTCGTTGAAGATTTCGAGCGACCACGGGCCGGAATACCCGGAGGCCGCGACATCGGCACCGAAGCGCGCCAGATCGAAGCTGCCCTGACCGGGGAAGCATCGGTGATGTCTGCTCCACTGCAGTACGTCCATCACCAGGTGCGGGGCATCGGCCAACTGGAGGAAGAAGATCTTCTCGCCGGGGATCTCGCGAATGCCTGCGGAATCGTCACCGCGGGAGAGGATGTGGAAGCTGTCCAGGCACGTTCCCAGCGCGGGATGATCGACCTGCCGGACGATGTCCCAGGCGTGGCGGTAGGTGTTGACGTGGGCACCCCACGCCAACGCCTCGTACGCCAGTCGCATTCCGCGCCGATGCGCACGCTCGGCGAGGGTTGCCATCTGTTCGACCAGCAGGGCGTCGTCACGGACGGCACCGGCCAGCGGAGAGGAGCAGACCAACAGCAGATCGCACCCCAGCTGTTCCATCACGTCGAATTTGTGTTCGGCGCGAACGAGATTGCGGGCGAACTGTTCCGGATCGGCCGAGTCGGCGTCACGGAAGGGCTGATAGAGGTCGACGGTCAGACCGAGGTCGGCTGCTTTCTTCGCGACGTCCTCGGGAAGGTCGGGCGAGCTGATCAGGTCCGGCTCGAACACCTCGAAACCGTCGAACCCGGCCTCGGCGATGGCGCGCATCTTCTCGTCCAGCGAACCGCTGAGCGATACCGTGGCCACCGACGTTGCGATGCGCGTCATGCCAGAACCCCTGCGGTCGCGCGATCCTCCAGCGCGATCAGCGCGCTCATGTGCGCGATCATGCGATCGGCGTCCGCAGTGCGTCCGGTGAATATCTCGAACGCGTCCGCGGCCTGGAACACTGCCATTCCGGTTCCGCTGAGCGTTCGGCACCCAGCTCGGGATGCAGCAGCGAGCAATTCGGTTTCGGCGGGCCGATACACGACCTCGGCGACCCACATCCTCGGGTTCAGCAGTGACTCGGGCACAGCAGATCCGGGATGTTCGACCATTCCGATCGGGGTGGCATGCACCAGGCCGGTCGCGGTGTCGAGAACGGCGGCGAGCCGGTCGAGGCCCGCCGAGAGGATCTCGACGTCCGGGAACATCACGGACAAAGATTTCCGTAGTTGTTGTGCCCGCAGCGGATCGGCGTCCACGAGGGTGAGCCTGCCTGCGCCGCGGCGGGCCATCGCGTAGGCGACGGCCGCCCCTGCTCCCCCGGCACCGAGTTGCACCACGTCGCCGATGTCGGCACCGGGTAGTCCGCGGCCGAAGTTGCGATCGAATCCGGACCAGTCGGTGTTGTGGCCGACGGCCCGGCCGTCGGCGAACACCACGGTGTTGACGGCTCCGAGTCGGGCGGCGTCCTCGGAGAGCGCATCGAGAGAGGAGATGACGCGTTGTTTGCACGGGTGCGTGATGTTGAGTCCCCGAAATCCGAGGTCCGCTGCGGTGGAGACGAGACGGGGAAGGTCCTCTACGGTCAGTCCACGGCTGTCCAGGTCAATGATCCGATATTGGTAGGTCAGCCCGTGCTCGGAGCCCTCTCGTTCGTGCATCGCGGGTGTGAGCGACTTGCCGATACCCGTCCCGATCAGTCCGCAGAGCAGGGATTCCGGCATGTCGATCTCCTCGAGCCTTAATGTACGAATTGGTGAACTAGCTCGACGGTACTACGCGGCTGCCTCGCGCCCAACCCTTTCGCCACAATCGGCGCCGATAGAGTTGATCCATGGCTCCGCGCGCAACCGACACGTCCGACGACACCAGCGGACACGGCGTCAAGCGTCGACGCAACAGCGACCTGACCCGGCACAACATCCTCGAGGTGGCCACCGAGGAGTTCGCGGACAAGGGCTTCGCAGGAGCGCGCATCGACGAGATCGCCGAGCGGACACACACGACCAAGCGAATGTTGTACTACTACTTCACCGACAAGGAAGGCCTGTACAAGGCCGTGCTCGAACGGTCGTACATGCGCATTCGCGAGCGCGAACGAGACGTGGACGTCGAAGGCCTCGGACCGGTCGAGGCCATTCGTGCCATCGCATCGCTGACATTCGACCATCACGAGGAAAATCCCGACTTCATTCGCCTGGTCTCCACCGAAAACATCCTTCGCGGCGAACACATCTCCACGTCCGAGGCATTGAGCAACCTCGGCAATCCCGCCGCGGAGCTGCTGTCGAGCATCCTGGCGCGAGGCCAGGCGGACGGCGTGTTCCGGACGGACGTCGATGCCCTCGACGTGCACATGACGATCAGCAGCTTCTGTGTGTTCCGCCTGTCGAATCGATACACCTTCGAGGCCCTCTTCGGCCGTGACCTCACCGATCCCCGGCATCGAGACCGGCTGCGCTCGATGCTCGGCGACATGATCATCGCGTTCCTGACCTCGCCTTCTCGCTGAAATTCGCGATTTCTCGGTAGGTCTCGTCACGTCAGGGGTTGACACGTGGCATGGATCACGTTCAGTATTCAGAGGCACCCGGTGTTAACCATTTAGTACATTAGCGGTCCGATTGCCGAGAACGCATCGTCGACCAGCGCCTACGCTCCCCCGCCTCACGAAGAGAGACACGAGAACGATGGATTCGCACACCCCCGGCACCCACCCGACGCCGCTTCGCCCCGGGGCGAACCCGCGCAAAGCGGCGACAGCCGCATGGGTCGGAAGCGCCCTCGAGTACTACGACTTCTTCATCTACGGCACGGCCGCCGCGCTCGTCTTCGGCCGCGTGTTCTTCCCGGGTTCCAACCCGGCGACCGGCACCCTGCTGGCCCTGGCCACCTTCGGCGTCGGATACCTCGCACGGCCGCTCGGCGCACTGGTCCTCGGCCACATCGGTGATCGGTACGGACGCAAGAAGGTCATGGTCGCCACGGTCCTGCTGATGGGAATCGCCACCCTGGGCGTCGGCGTCCTGCCGTCGTACGAATCCATCGGCATCGCCGCTCCCATCATCCTGGTGCTGCTTCGGTTGTGCCAGGGATTCTCCGCCGGCGGCGAGCAGGCCGGAGCGAACTCGATGACGCTCGAACATGCCCCGGACAACAGGCGCGCGTTCTTCACCAGCTTCACCCTCAGCGGCACTCAGGGCGGACAGATTCTCGCCACCGCCGTGTTCCTGCCCGTCGCCATGCTCCCCGAGGAGGCACTGCTCAGCTGGGGTTGGCGAATCCCGTTCTTCCTCAGCGCTTTCGTCGTCGTCGCCGCCTTCGTCATCCGCCGTTCGCTCGACGAGACCCCGGTCTTCGAGGAAGAGAAGGCCTCGACCGAGCCGCAGCGCCTGCCCGTGGCCGAACTGCTCAGCGAGCATGGGTCGGCCGTGGTCCGCGTCATGTTGGCCGCAGTCATCGCCTCGGTCAGCACGATCTTCACCGTCTACGCGCTGTCCTACGCCGTGAACACCGTCGGCCTCGAACGCACCCCCATGCTGTGGGTCGGCGTTCTCGCCAACGTCGTCGCACTGTTCGCACTGCCCTTCTTCGGTGCACTGTCGGATCGCATCGGTCGCAAGCCGGTGTTCCTCTTCGGCTCCATCGGCTGCGCGATCCTGATGTTCGGCTACCTGTGGTCCATCTCGAGCGGCAACTACGTTCTCATCTTCGTCTTCGGCATCGTGATGTTCGGTTTCGTGCACAGCGCCACCGGCGGCGTCTGGCCCTCGTTCTACGGTGAGATGTTCCCAGCCCGGGTCCGCCTGACCGGAACCGCACTGGGAACCCAGATCGGTTTCGCCATCGCAGGATTCGCGCCGACCATCGCGGGCGCGATCGCCGGAGCCGAGATCGGTGCGTGGCTACCCGTCGCTATCGTCACCGCGGTCTTCTGCACCATCAACGTCGTGATCGTCGCGACCTCGAAGGAGACCTTCCGTACCCCCACCGACGAGCTCGGCGTTCGGACCCGCACCACCGACAGCGCGCGCGTCGCGTCCGTCTGACCGACATCGTGATCGACGCACTTCGACCTGCAGCGGCGGGCACCTGGACGGTGCTCGCCCTGCAGTATGCCAGTCGAACGGCATTGCGCAGCAACCTCTTTCACCAACGTGACGAACGCAGTACCGAAAGCCAGACGGTGGCCTACTACGTGTGGCTCGCCCTCTCGAAGAACAACACGGTGCTGATCGACGCCGGAATATCCGCTGCCACAGCAGAATCTGTCGACGGGCTCGACTATCACGGATCGCCGATCGACCTGCTCGGCGAGCTCGGCCTGACACCGGACGACATCGACACCTGCATCCTGACCCACCTGCACTACGACCACACCGGGGTCGTCGCGGAGCTCCCGATCGCACGATACGTGGTGCAGCGCAGAGAACTCGAGTACTGGACCGGGCCGTGGGCCGCCCGCATCACCCGAGAGCACTGGTTGCACTCGCGAGCCGACACCGAACACATCGAAACCGCCGATCGCGGCAGTCGACTCGACCTCGTCGACGGCGATCTCGACCTGTTCCCCGGGCTGTCCGTGCACGCCGTCGGCGGACACACTGCAGGCATGCAGGTGGTCAGGGTGAACACCGACCGCGGCCCGGTGGTGTTGGCCTCCGACGCCAGTCATTTCTACGAGAACTTCGAGGACGACAGCCCGTTCGCGATCCTGCACGCGTTGCCGGACATGTACGGGGCCTTCGACCGAATCCGAGAGCTCGCCGCCGGCTCCGGTACCGTCGTGCCCGGCCACGACCCCCTGGTTCGAGACCGATTCGCCGCGTTGACCGACGTTCCCGGCGCGCACGCGGTGATCATCGGCTGAACACAGCGAAAACGACGAATCCCCGACCTCGCGATGAGGTCGGGGATTCGTCGTTGTTCGGCAGCTCGGCCGGCGCGTATCAGGCGGACTTGTCGCGGCGTTCCGGACGCTCGGGCTTGCGCGGCACGATGGTCGGCAGCACGTTGTCGTTCACGGTCTCGGCAGTCACGACGACCTTCTCCACGTCGTCGCGGCTCGGGATGTCGTACATCACCGGAAGCAGAACTTCTTCCATGATGGCGCGCAGTCCACGAGCACCGGTTCCACGGAGAATGGCCTGGTCCGCGATCGCTTCGAGGGCCTCGGTGGTGAACTCGAGCTCGACGCCGTCCATGTCGAACAAACGGCGATACTGCTTGACGAGCGCGTTCTTCGGCTCGGACAGAATCGTCACCAGCGACTCCTTGTCCAGATTCGTCACCGACGCGATCATCGGCAGTCGCCCGATGAACTCGGGAATCAGACCGAACTTGATCAGATCCTCCGGCATGACCTCGGCGAAGTGATCCTGCGTGTCGATCTCGGCCTTCGAGCGAACTTCGGCTCCGAATCCGAGCCCGCGCTTGCCGACCCGATCGGAGACGATCTTCTCGAGTCCGGCGAATGCACCGGCGACGATGAAGAGCACGTTGGTGGTGTCGATCTGGATGAACTCCTGATGCGGATGCTTGCGACCACCCTGCGGCGGCACGCTGGCCTGAGTTCCTTCCAGAATCTTGAGCAGCGCCTGCTGCACGCCTTCACCGGACACGTCACGCGTGATCGACGGGTTCTCGCTCTTGCGAGCGATCTTGTCGACCTCGTCGATGTAGATGATGCCGGTCTCGGCCCGCTTGACGTCGTAGTCCGCGGCCTGGATCAGTTTGAGCAGGATGTTCTCGACATCCTCGCCCACGTATCCGGCCTCGGTGAGCGCGGTGGCGTCGGCGATGGCGAAGGGCACGTTGAGCATCTTGGCCAGGGTCTGCGCGAGGTATGTCTTTCCACACCCCGTCGGTCCGAGCATCAGGATGTTCGACTTCGCCAGTTCGACGGATTCGCCTCGCACGTCGCGTGCCTTGTCACCGGCCTGGATGCGCTTGTAATGGTTGTAGACCGCTACGGCCAATGTGCGCTTGGCAGCGTCCTGACCGATCACGTAGTTCTCGAGAAAGTCCTTGATCTCGGAGGGCTTGGGGAGGTCGTCGAGCTTGACCTCGCTCGATTCGGCCAATTCCTCTTCGATGATCTCGTTGCAGAGGTCGATGCACTCGTCGCAGATGTACACCCCTGGTCCAGCGATGAGCTTCTTGACCTGCTTCTGGCTCTTGCCGCAGAAGGAGCACTTCAGCAGATCGCCACCGTCACCGATGCGTGCCATTCGGAGGTTCCTACTTCCTTGTCCGCGTACGACCCACGCCGACCGGGTGTGGCCGAAACCTTCGTGGGCTACTTCTCGGTCTGTCGTCATGCCGACTTCGGTCGACCGAGTTCTTGGATGCGACGGTACCCGTGTTCGCCGAACATGGGCGGGTTGTTTCCGGTGATTCGCCACCCGATTTCGTCGAATGGACCATTCGGGTCGTCGATCACGACCGCCGGGCGGAGTTTCACACTCACGCCCGGCGTCGGAATCTTCTGCCGGACCCGTCAGGTCCGACCGGTGATACTCGCTCTGCTACTTCTGGGCAGAGAGCTTGCGGTACTCGAACACGGTGTCGATGATTCCGTAGTCCTTGGCCTGTTCCGCGGTGAGGATCTTGTCGCGATCGGTGTCCTTGCGGATGACGTCGGGATCCTTGCCGGTGTGGCGGCCGAGGGTGGTCTCCATGAGTCGACGCATGCGCTCGATCTCGGCGGCCTGGATCTCCAGGTCGGACACCTGGCCCTGAATGCCACCGCTCGAGGGCTGATGAATCAGCACGCGCGCGTTGGGCAACGCCGCACGCTTACCGGGAGTGCCTGCGGCGAGCAAGACGGCCGCGGCCGACGCGGCCTGGCCGAGGCAGACGGTCGCAACATCGGCGCGGACGTACTGCATCGTGTCGTAGATCGCCATCAGCGAGGTGAACGAGCCACCGGGCGAGTTGATGTACATCGTGATGTCTCGGTCGGGGTCGAGGCCCTCGAGCACCAGCAGCTGCGCCATGACGTCGTTGGCGGACGCGTCGTCGACCTGGACGCCGAGGAAGATGATGCGCTCCTCGAACAGCTTGTTGTACGGGTTCGATTCCTTCACGCCGTAGCTGGAGTGCTCGACGAAGGAGGGCAAAATGTATCGGGAGGACGGCAGCTGAGTGGGGTCGAACAGGTTTGTCATCGTTTCTCCAAGATGTAAGTGATCGAGGGTCGCCGGGAGCGGCCGAGTTACTCGCCGATTCCGCCGGCCTGCCGCGCACGGCTGACGACGTGGTCCACGAACCCGTATTCCTTGGCCGCCTGCGCCGTGAACCAGCGGTCACGATCTGAGTCTTCGGTGATCTGCTCGACGGTCTGGCCGGTGTGCTGGGCGATGAGCTCAGCCATCTCACGCTTGGTGTGCGCGAACTGCTCGGCCATGATGGCGATGTCGGAGGCACTGCCGCCGATACCGGCCGAAGGCTGATGCATCATGATGCGCGCGTGCGGCAGGGCGTAGCGCTTGCCCTTGGCACCGGCAGAGAGCAGGAACTGACCCATCGAGGCAGCCAGACCCATTCCGTAGGTCGCGATGTCGCACTCGGCGAATTCCATCGTGTCGAAAATGGCCATACCCGCGGTGACCGAGCCACCGGGCGAGTTGATGTACAGCGCGATGTCGCGAGTGGGGTCCTCGGCCGAGAGCAGCAGGATCTGAGCGCACAACTTGTTGGCGATGTCGTCGTCGACCTGGGTACCGAGGAAAATGATGCGGTTTTGAAGCAGACGCTCGTACACGGAGTCGCTGAGATTCAGCCCTGCTGCAGCCGAAGTCATGACGGGACTCTGCTGGTGCGAAGCCGCCGGATTCTGAACAGTCACGGTACCTGCCTTTTCCATAACAAATCGTTGGTTCCTGACACAGACACTAACGAAAGACGGCGGCTCCGGAGTCCCGGAACCGCCGTCGTTCGCTGTGAGCGTTACTTCTCTTGTTCGCCCTCGGAAGAATCTGCTGCTTCGACCTCGTCGGGAGCATCGGCGGGGCTGCCGAACAGCTCTGCGGTGTCGACGCTCGCGCCGGTGGTGTCGGTCACGGTGACGCGCTCGACGACCGAAGCCAGCGCCTTACCGCGCTTGACATCGGCGAACACGGCACCGAGCTGGTTGGCCTGCTGCACCTGCTGAATGAACTGCTCGGGCGGCATGCCGTAGCGCTGCGCCTGGAAGATGATTCGCTCGGTGAGCTCTTCCTGCCCGACCTGGGTGTTCTCGGCCTCGGCGATCGCATCGAGAAGGAGCTGGGTGCGCACCGACTTCTCGGCACCTTCCTTGACGTCCTTGTCGAATTCCTCGCGGCTCGAACCCTGCGACTCGAGCAGCTCGGCGAGTGCTTCCTCGTTGTGGTCGAGGCCGTGGATGGCCTCGTGCACCTGGGAATCGACCTCGGCCTTGACGACGGCCTCGGGAGCCGGGATCTCGATCGTGTCGAGCAGCGTCTCGAGCACCTTGTCGCGAATCTGACCGGCCTGCTCGACCTTCGCGACTCGCTCGACGCGGGTCCTCAGATCGGCGAGCAGCTCGTCGAACGTGTCGAACTCGCTGGCCAGCTGAGCGAACTCGTCGTCGGCCTCGGGCAGCTCGCGCTCCTTGACGGACACGACCTTGACCGTGACGACGGCTTCCTTGCCTGCGTACTCACCGGCAACGAGAGTGGAGGTGAATTCCTTCGACTCGTCGGCCGACACGCCGATGATCGCGTCGTCGAGTCCCTCGATGAGCTGGCCGGAGCCGACCTCGTGGGACAGCCCACTCGCGGTCGCCTCTTCGACGTTCTCGCCGTCGACGGTGGCCGAGAGGTCGATCGAGACGAAGTCGCCCGACTGGACGGGACGATCGACACCGGTCAGGGTGCCGAAACGCTGGCGCAGCGACTGCAGCTGCTCGTCGACGGCCTCGTCCTTGATCTCGAGCGGATCGACGACGACGCTGATGGTCGAGTAGTCGGGCAGATCGATCTCGGGGCGGACGTCGACCTCGGCGGTGAACGTGAGCTCGGTACCGTCCTCGATCTTGGTGATCTCGATCTCGGGCTGGCCGATGACCTTGACCTTCTCGTTGGTCACGGCCTCGGAGTAGCGAGAGGGAAGAGCGTCGTTGACGACCTGCTCGAGAACCGCACCACGGCCGACACGAGCCTCGAGCAACTTGGCCGGAGCCTTGCCGGGACGGAAGCCGGGGAGGCGGATCTGCTGAGCCAAAGCCTTGTACGCGCGGTCGAAATCAGGCTTGAGCTCCTCGAAGGGCACCTCAACGTTGATACGGACTCGCGTCGGGCTCAGCTGCTCGACGGTGCTCTTCACGGGACATGCTCCTTCTGGTGGTTCTTGCTTGCTGGTGGTTCCGGTGTGCTGTCTGCTCTCGCTCGCCACGAACACGGCGAGCCGTGCCTGCGGCTCTATTTTGTCGGGGTGACAGGAATTGAACCTGCGACCCTCCGCTCCCAAAGCGGATGCGCTACCAAGCTGCGCCACACCCCGTCGTACGGACACCATTGAACAGCAACCGATAGTAGCCCCCCGTGGGCGCCCCACCGATGACGTTCGGACGAACCGCTCGCGGCGGGCCGGTTTGGAATCCGGCGTCGGCGTTGGGTACAGTCTTGAAACGCAGGCGACGGAACTGGCGATCCCACGACTGTTGTTTGCACGCCGATGTAGCTCAATGGTAGAGCCCCTGTCTTCCAAACAGGCTACGCGAGTTCGATTCTCGTCATCGGCTCCACCGAAAGGCCCCGCACTCCTGGTGCGGGGCTTTTTCGTGTCCGCGTACCCTGGACGGTGTCCGAATTGTCCGTACGAACCGGGCATGCATCGTCGGCGGAAGGTCCGCAGTGGAAATCGTCCTGATCGTCATCGTCATCGCCGCAGTGGCCCTGTTGGTGCTGCGAAGCAAGAAGAACTCGGCCGCGGCCGCCGAAACCGCGCTGGCCGACGCCAAGGCCGATGCCCGGCAGTCGATCGAGCGTCTCGGCGGCCAGGTCTACAACCTGATCGGCACCGACACCGCCTCCAAGCAGGCCCTGGCCGACGCATCCGAACGCAACATCGCCGCCGGTTCGCAGATCGACCAGGCCACTACCCCCGAACAGGCCCGACTGGCCAAGCAGACGGCGCTCGAGGGTCTCTACTACATCCGCGCCGCCCGCCTGGCGATGGGCATGGACCCGGGCCCGGAGGTCCAGGGCATCGACGGCCAGCAGCAGGCGGGTCGAGTCACCGAGGATCGCAAGGTCGACTTCGAGGGCCGTGAGATCGCGGCATCGCCGGATCCGTCCGATCGCACCCCGAACTACTACCCCGGTGGCCGAGTCGCGGGTCGTCCGGTACCCGCGGGCTGGTACTCCGAGCCGTGGTGGCGGCCGGCCTTGGTGGCAGGTGCATGGGGAATGGGTTCGATGTTCCTGTTCTCGGCGATGTTCTCCGGCATGGCCGGGGTGCCGGAGGAGACCGCGGCAGGCGAAGACATGGGGGCCGACGGTTCCGACGGGGGCAGCGGCGACGACTACTCCGGCGGCGACACCGAATACGGTGCGATGGACGACGGCGGCGGGGGCATGTTCGACGGCGGAGCCGACTTCGGCGGTGGGGGCGACTTCGGCGGGTTCTAGGTCGCCTGACAGACCGGGCACCAGAACAGGTTTCGAGCCTGCATCACCGAGTGCAGGATGTCGGCTCCGCACACCCGGCAGGGATACCCCTGCCTGCGGTAGACGTAGGACCGCGGTCGCCGTGCACCGTAAGTGTCGCCGTGATCGTCCTCGGGCCGGATGGTGATGATGCGCCCGCGTCGGACACCGATCGCCATGAGGTCGACGAGGTCGAACCAGATCGCATCCCACTCGGCTCGATCGAGGTCCTTGCCGGGCCGCATGGGGTTGATCTCGTGCCGGAACAGGATCTCGGCGCGGTAGACGTTGCCGACTCCGGCGAGCACCTTCTGATCCATCAGCAACGTGCCGATTGCCGTGCGCGACTTGGAGATTCGCGCCCACGCTGCGTCCGGATCGGCGTCCTTACGCAGCGGGTCCGGTCCCAGGCGCGCCACCAGGGCGTCGACCTGCTCCTCGGTGTAGATCTCGCAGGCGGTGGGGCCGCGCAGGTCGACACCGTACTTCTCCCCCACCATGCGCAATCGCACGGCACCGACCGGATCGTCCAGCGGCACAGCCTGTTCGGTGAACTTCCCGTACAGACCGAGATGGATGTGAACGATCAGATCGGACTCGTACCGATGCAGCAGATGCTTGCCCCAGGCCTCGGCCTTCTCGAGGACGAGGCCGTCGATCAGCGCGGCACCGGAGGCGAACCGCCCCTGTGGGCTGCTCGCCCGAACCGGTGCCCCGCCGAACCGACGTCCGTGCAACCGAGCCAGTCGGTGCAGAGTGTGACCCTCGGGCACCTATGCGGGCTTTCCCGGCACCTCGGGTGCCTCGCCACTGCGCTCGTACTCGGACAGGATGTCGATGCGACGCTGGTGGCGCTCCTCGCCCGAGAACGGGGTACCGAGGAAGGCGTCGACGATCGCGAGGGCTTCGGGCAGCGTGTGCATGCGGCCGCCGATGCCGATGAGCTGAGCGTCGTTGTGCTCGCGGGCCAACTTCGCGGTCTCGACGCTCCACGCCAACGCACAGCGAGCGCCGGGCACCTTGTTGGCGGCGATCTGCTCGCCGTTTCCGGAACCGCCGAGCACCAGGCCGCGGCTACCCGGATCGGCGACTACGCGGCGTGCTGCGTCGATGCAGAATGCCGGGTAGTCGTCGACGGGGTCGTAGTCGAAGGCACCGCAGTCGACGGGCTCGTGCCCGGTCGCCGTCAGGTGTTCGATGATCTGATTCTTGAACTCGAGGCCGGCGTGGTCGGCACCCAGGTATACGCGCATGCCTAGAGTCTGACAGGTGAACTCCGAAGCCGAGAAATTCGCCGGTGTGGACGGCGCGAAGGGCGCATGGGTGGTCGCGATCTCGGCCGGGACCACGCTGACGTGGACCGGTTGCGCGTCGGTGGCCGACGTGCTCGAGGTGACTCGGGACTGCGCACGAGTGGGAGTCGACATGCCGCTGTCGTTGCCCCGGGGCGGTTATCGCGTCAGCGAACTGGAGGCCAAGAGGTTTCTCGGAACGGCGAGGAGCTCGATCTTCCACACGCCGGTCGTCGACGTGCTCGCCGCCGAGTCGTAT
This sequence comes from Rhodococcus sp. 06-470-2, assembly GCF_002258235.1. NCBI lineage: Bacteria > Bacillati > Actinomycetota > Actinomycetes > Mycobacteriales > Nocardiaceae > Rhodococcus > Rhodococcus sp. 06-470-2. Next base: position 110,533 of record NZ_NOYB01000004.1, read on the forward strand.
CCCGAAGCGTGTGCGGTGTCTCGGCAACTCACCGGCAAGGCGATCAGCAAGCAGACGTGGCACATCCTGCCGTCCGTGAAGGCCTGGCTCGATGCCGACTTCGACCGGGACCGGTACGTCGAGGTACATCCCGAATGCTCGTTCCGGGCGATGTCACCGACGACGACGTTCGCGTCGAAGAAGTCCGGTCGAGGCGCCGGGCAGCGTTTGTCCACCCTGATGCGCTGGCAAGAACACCTCGATCTCGCGGATCTGCCGCCCGGACCCGCCGTCGACGATGTTCTCGACGCGGCCGCAGCGGCGTGGTCGGCGAGGCGGTTTCACGTCGGCGAGCATCGGACGTTCGGTACCGAGGACAGCTCGGATCGGATCGTCGCCTGACGAACCCCGTGCGCGGAAACTCGTAGCAGGGTACGAATTTCCGCGCACGAGGGTCATGCGATCAGTCGAACTGTGGGTCCTCGTTGCGGGTGCGCTTGAGCTCGTAGAAGTGCGGGTACGACGCGAAGATCACCGACGCGTCCCAGAGCTTGCCTGCTTCTTCACCGCGCGGGATTCGGGAGAGCACGGGGCCGAAGAAAGCCACGCCGTTGACGTGGATGGTCGGGGTGCCGACATCGGGCCCCACCTTGTCCATGCCCGCGTGATGACTGGTCCGCAGGTCCTCGTCGTAGTCGGTGCTCTCGGCGGCCTTCGCAAGGTCACCGGGCAGATCCAGTTCCGCGAGCGACTCCGAGATCACGACGTCGAAATCCTTGTTGCCCTCGTTGTGAATTCGCGTTCCCATGGCCGCGTACAGCGGGGCGAGAACCTCGTCGCCCTTCAGCTTGGCTGCGGCGATCGCCACCCGAACCGGCCCCCAGGCCTTCTTCATCATCGCGGCGTATTCCTCGGGCAGATCGCGGCCCTCGTTGAGCACTGCCAGGCTCATGACGTGGAAGTTCACGTCGATGTCTCGCACCTGCTGCACCTCGAGAATCCACCGCGAGGTGATCCAACACCACGGGCACAGTGGGTCGAACCAAAAATCCGCAGTGTCTTTCTGTCCTGAACCGGCCACTGTCCTACTCCTTGGAAGTCGAGGTCAACGTCTCTTCATTGCGTAACAACCGCCCACCGCGCAGACATTCCGCACGGCCCGTCGGCCAGCGAGGGGTACGCGTGACGTGATGGGATGGAAGGCACTATCCATAACTACACGAAGAGGTGTCGACTGAAGTGGTTGCTCCCAACCTGACGCGTGACCAAGCCTCCGAGCGTTCGGCGATCATCGGGGAAACGAAGTACGCGATCGTTCTCGATCTCACCGACGGCGAGGGCAATCCGGGCGAGAAGACCTTCCGCTCGCTCACCACCATCACGTTCGCGGCCACCGCCGGGGCGTCGACTTTCGTGGACGTCATCGCGAGCACGATCCGCTCCGCGACGCTCAACGGCACCGATCTCGATACCGCCGACTACGACGAGTCGACCGGCCTCGCGCTCGAGAATCTGGCCGAGCACAACGAACTCGTCATCGATGCGGACTGCGTCTACTCGCACACGGGCGAGGGACTGCACCGTTTCGTCGACCCGTCGGACGGCACGGTCTACCTGTACTCGCAGTTCGAGACCGCCGATGCAAAGCGTATGTTCGCCTGCTTCGATCAGCCCGATCTCAAGGCCACCTTCGATCTGAAGGTCACCGCGCCGGAGAGCTGGACGGTCATCTCCAATGCCGCGCACGCCGCCGAGCCTGCGGCGGGCGAGCACGTGTTCGACACGACACCGTTGATGAGCACCTACCTCGTCGCACTGATCGCCGGACCTTACGCGGAGTGGACCGACTCGTACACCGACGACCACGGCACCATTCCCCTCGGAATCTATTGCCGCGCTTCACTTGCCGAGCACATGGACGCGGAGCGCCTGTTCACCGAGACCAAGCAGGGCTTCGGTTTCTACCACGAGAACTTCGGCACTCCCTACGCGTTCGGCAAGTACGACCAGCTCTTCGTGCCCGAGTTCAATGCCGGTGCCATGGAGAACGCGGGTGCCGTCACGTTCCTCGAGGACTACGTCTTCCGGTCCAAGGTGACGCGGTACTCGTACGAACGGCGCGCCGAGACAGTGCTGCACGAGATGGCACACATGTGGTTCGGCGACCTGGTGACCATGACGTGGTGGGACGACCTGTGGCTCAACGAGTCGTTCGCGACGTTCGCCTCGGTGCTGTGCCAGTCCGAGGCAACCGAGTACACCAACGCGTGGACCACTTTCGCCAACGTCGAGAAGGCCTGGGCCTACCGTCAGGACCAGTTGCCGTCGACGCACCCCATCGCCGCCGACATTCCCGATCTCGCGGCCGTGGAGGTCAACTTCGACGGCATCACCTACGCCAAGGGCGCGAGTGTGCTCAAGCAACTGGTGGCGTACGTCGGCAAGGAGGACTTCCTCGCCGGATTGCGGGCGTACTTCGTCGATCATGCCTTCGCCAACGCCACGTTCTCGGATCTGCTTGCCGCTCTGGAGAAGTCGTCGGGACGCGATCTCTCCGACTGGGGTGCCCAGTGGCTGCGCACCACCGGCCTGAACACCTTGAGCCCGGATTTCGACGTCGACGCCGACGGCAAGTTCACCCGCTTCTCGGTGCTGCAGACCGGTGCTGCCCCGGGTGCGGGCGAGCATCGCGTGCACCGCATCGCGGTGGGAATCTACGACGACGTCGACGGCAAGCTGGTGCGCACCGACCGCGTCGAACTCGACCTCGACGCTGCCGAGTCGACGACCGTCGATGCGTTGGTCGGCGTCTCGCGCGGCAAGCTCGTCCTGGTCAACGACGACGACCTGACGTACTGCGCGGTGCGACTCGACCCGGATTCGCTCGATGTCCTTCTCTCTCGAATCGCCGACATCGCCGAGCCACTCCCCCGCACCCTCGCGTGGTCGGCGGCCTGGGAGATGACTCGATCCGCCGAGATGAAGGCGCGAGACTTCGTGGCCCTCGTCCAGCGGGGAATCGGCGCTGAGACGGAAGTGGGTGTGGTGCAACGACTTCTGCTGCAGGCCCAGACCGCAATCTCCAGCTACGCCGACCCGGCATGGGCGGCCGAGCACGGTACCCCCGAGTTCGCCGATGCACTGCTCGACCTGGCGCGCAGCGCCGAAGCAGGCTCGGATCACCAGCTGGCATTCGTCAATGCTCTCACCGGCACCGAGCTCGGCGACCGTCACATCGACGTGCTGAGGGCACTGCTCGACGGTGATGTGGAGGGGCAGTCGCTGGACGGCCTCGGCGTGGATACCGATCTGCGCTGGCGCATCGTCACGGCGCTGGCCGGTGCCGGTGCGATCGACGCCGACGGCCTGGACTCGCCGGTGATCGACGCCGAGGCGGCCAGGGACAACACTGCCGCCGGAGCCCGGTCGGCAGCGGCTGCACGAGCCGCTCGGCCCAGCGCGGAGGTCAAGGAGCAGGCCTGGACGACAGTGGTGGACGACGATGCGGTTCCCAACATCACGGCCCGCTCGATCATCGGCGGCTTCGCCGGACCAGGTCAGGGCGAGCTGCTCGAACCGTACGTCGCCCGCTATTTCGACGCCATCGAAGGTGTCTGGGCGCGTCGTTCGAGTGAGGTCGCGCAGACCGTCGTGGTGGGCCTGTACCCGTCCTGGTCGATCTCGGAGGACTCCCTCGCTGCGGCGGACGGATTCCTCGACGGCGACCTACCGCCCGCGCTCCGACGCCTGGTGATCGAGGGCCGGGCCGGAATCGTTCGGGCTCTCGCTGCACGGGAGTTCGACGCGAGCTGATCTCGACGGCACCGACGACGAGGGCCGGTTGCTCCACCCGGAGGTGGAGCAACCGGCCCTCGTCGTACGAGCGCGGTCGGGAGGAAGGGAGCTAGGGGCTCAGGATGGACGCGGCCATCACCCGGACGGAGGTGACCAGACCGTCGATGAGGTTTCCGTCGCGGAACGGGCCGAGGGCCGCGGTGACACCCAACTGTGCGACCCGGTCGGTCGCTCGGTTGGACACTCGCTTGCCGGTGCGGATCTCGAGTGCGTGCCGATTGGGGTCGACGGCGATCAGCACCGAACGAACGGCATCGGGAGTCCCGGGGAACACCGAATCCGCACCCGCGGCCGGATCGACGCCGAGATCACCGATGTAGACGTTGAACCGGATCTTGGTCTGCCGAATCGCTTGGGTGAGTGCGTCGTCGAGCGCAACCAGGTCCTGCGTGGCGAACGGCAGGTGCTCGGGATTGGCGGTCCCGAACTCGTGAGCCGCCGAGACACGGCCGCTCGAGGTGAGCGCAGCCCCGAAAGGCAGGTCTTCTTCTCTGACGTCACTGCGGACGAGTTCACCACTTGCCACTTGCGGAACCTCCGATCGAGTCGGCTGTGTCGGCGTCGCGCGAACCGTGGCCTCCGAAAGGAGTCACCTCGTCCGTAGCACTCCACAGCAATGGCTCGCGCGTCCACTCGTCCGTCAGTCGGTAGGGCGGAACGTCCATACCGGGCTGCTTGTCGGTCAAGTAGGACAACGCGCCGAGGAGTCCGATCACCGCAACCGGAATCACCCCGAATATCAGCGTGGTCTCAAAAATGCTCACGGGGTGTGACGTTAGTCGACAATTGCGCGTCGGACCACGTCGGGGCCGGTGTTGTGACCGAAATGTGCGGACCCGACCGCGTCAGGCAGCACCCTCACCGAGGTACGCGAGCCACGTCGGGTCGAGCTCCTTGGTCGTCGCCAACAGTCGCCAGTGCGGACCCTTGGGCGGCACCAACTGGGCGCGCAGTGTCCAGCCGATCTCACTGAGCAATTTGTCCGCCTTGCGATGGTTGCACGAGGCGCAGCAAGCGACGCAGTTCTCCCACGAGTGGCCACCTCCGCGACTACGCGGGACCACATGGTCGACGGTTTCGGCTTTGCTTCCGCAGTACGCGCACCGGAACCGATCGCGGTGCATCAGCGCGGCGCGGGTCATCGGCACTCGCGCTCGGTACGGAACACGGACGAACGTCCGCAATCTGATCACCGACGGCACCTGGACCGAGAAGTCCGCAGACCGAATGAACGGGCCCTCCGGATCGTCGTGCACCACGTCGGCTTTCCCACAAACGAGAAGAACCACCGCCCGGCGCATCGGAAGCGCGGTCAGTGGTTCGAATGTGGCATTGAGGAGCAGCACACGGCGCTTGACCCACGCCGGAACGGCGTCGTCGCCCGTGGCGGTGTGAGCCGTCGGCACCACACGCAGCGGAGAAGCCCCCGAGGCCGTCTCACGCTGGTCGTGCGTGGTGCGGCCCTCAGTGGGCGGGAGTTGTCGATGGCGGTGTTGCGAGTTCTTCATGCGTTGCTCCAGAGACAGTCGGCGCCCGCGCATGGCTTGCGTGGAACACGAGTGACAGTGGAACACGAATACACCGTCCACGCACAGCCTTTTTCTCGGCATTTTCTGTTGCCGAACGGTGAACATCTCGCGTCCTCGCGTTCACGATCGACGATCGGCGGCTCCATGCGCAGCGTGACTGGCGAGATCTCGACGTCTCCGTAGACTTTTCGGGTGTCCGTATCAACCTTCCTGTCCGCATCGTCCCTTCCCGACCCGTCACTGTTGCGAGATCTCGACACCCGAGCTTTCGAGTTGACGGAGACCGGACGCGACTGGTTGGTCGATCGTCCGCTGCAGGCTCTGGGCTATCTGGTCCTCGCCATCGTGCTGCGACTGGTCCTGCACAAACTGATCGACCGATTCACCCGCAACAACGTCGGGAAGTCTCCGATGCTGTTGCGTCCGCTCCGCGACCGGTCGTCGAGCACCGTCAAGGGTGCGATTCTCAACGAGCGTCGCAAACAACGGGCCAACACGATCGGCTCGGTGCTCAAGTCGGCGGTCTCGGTCATGATTCTCACGTGGTTCGTGCTCTCGGTGCTCGATGTGGCGGGGGTCAATGTCGCTCCGTTCATCGCCTCGGCGGGCATCGTCGGTGTCGCCTTGGGCTTCGGTGCCCAGAACCTGGTTCGAGACTTCCTGTCGGGCATCTTCATGCTCCTCGAGGACCAGTACGGGGTGGGTGACGTCGTCGACCTCGGTGAAGCGACCGGCACCGTCGAGAGCGTGGGGCTACGCGTCACGACGATCAGGGATGTCAACGGCACGGTCTGGTACTGCCGCAACGGCGAGGTGCTGCGCGTGGGCAACATGAGTCAGGGTTTCGCGGTCGCCGTTCTCGATCTGCCCGTGTCCCACACGGCCAACATCGACGAGGCCCGCGCAGTCGCCGAACGCACCACGCTGAAGGTGGTGGAGTCCAAAGACTTCGCCGACGACATTCTCGAACCGCCCGAGATGCTCGGGGTCAATGCGGTCAGCGCCGACACGGTCACCATCCGCATCACGATCAAGACCCGCCCCGGCCGCCAGTGGGCCGTGCAGCGCCGACTCCACCAGGAGATACTCCAGGCATTCGACGATGCCGACATCAAGGCACCGTACGCACTGGGTCGCCCGGGTGGGGTCGTGGCCGAGCGCGGCAACTGAACAGACCATGATGGTGAGCGACGCCGACCAGGAACGAACAGAGAGAGTGTGATGACCGAACCGCAGCAGACGTTCTACGACGCGGTAGGCGGTGCCGAGACGTTCCGGTCACTCACGGCGAAGTTCTACGAGGAAGTCGCCAAGGACGAGATTGTGCGCCCGTTGTACCCGGAGGAGGATCTGGCACCGGCCGAACGGCGGATGCGGATGTTCCTCGAACAGTACTGGGGCGGTCCGCGGACGTATTCCGACGAGCGCGGCCATCCTCGATTGCGGATGCGACACAACCCGTTTCGGATCGGACCGATGGAGCGGGACGCGTGGCTTCGCTGCATGCACATCGCGATCGCGTCGATCGACCCGAAGGTCATGGACTCCGCGCACCGAGCACAGTTGATCGACTACATGGAGATGGCCGCCAATTCGATGATGAACTCGGCGATCTGACGGCGGCAGCGCAGCGGGTTACAGCGATCCGACCCGCTGCGGGCTCTTGCCGCCGGCGGCGGCCCTGAGGTTGCCCATGCGGGCGCGAACGGAACCGGCCACCTTGAGGGCGAAACTCACGGGTGCCGGCAGATGCTGGCGCAGAATGGCGTGCTTGCGTACGTAGTTCTCGACGTGCCACTCCGACCAGGTGCCCGCACGGAACAGTGCAGCATCACCCGGGAGCAGGGTGCGCGGTGCGTGGTCGTCACTGGACACGGTCACCGAACCGTCCATGATGTGCACGATCTCGTCGACGGCGAAGTACCAACGGAAACGTCCCGCAGTGCAGTCCCATACGTTGGTGGTGGTAGTGCCGTCGATGCTCTTCGACCACTCGGCGAGGCGCGCCTGCGGGTTTCCTTCGAGAATCCAGGTGGGTTCGATGGGGCTGTCGTCGAGCGCGATGTCGCCGAGTCGTACGGCTTCGATGGTCGAAGTGATCATGGTTTCCGTCGCGTCCTCACCGTCGGGCGCGGCTTCCGCCGCTACTGGTTGCCAGAGCAGAAACATACAACACTTTCTCAACGAAACGGCACGAGTCGGTCATGTGAATGAGCACAAAGCTTTACTGTTCGTTGACCTGACTTCCTGCCTCCCGCTGTGCCCCAACGCCCCTGAATCGTTCCGCGGCCGATCGTTTGGCACTATTGCCCCTTGTGACCGATCCGATCGAAAGCTCCGAGCTGCTGTGGTGGCAGGACGCCGTCTTCTACCAGATCTATCCCCGGTCGTTCGCGGACTCCAACGGTGACGGCATCGGTGACCTCGACGGAATTCGGGACAAGCTCGGCTACCTCGAACTGCTTGGTATCGACGCCGTCTGGATCGGACCCATCACGCGGTCGCCCATGGCCGATCACGGGTACGACGTGTCCGATCCTCGCGACATCGACCCCTTGTTCGGCAACCTGGAGATCTTCGACGCGTTGGTCGACGAGGCTCATGCGCGCGACATCAAGGTCACGATGGATCTGGTGCCCAATCACACCAGCAGCGAGCACCCGTGGTTCAGATCGGCCCTCACAGCTACGCGCGGTAGTGCCGAACGAGCCCGCTACATCTTTCGAGACGGACGGGGTGACGACGGTTCGCAGCCACCGAACAACTGGCCGAGCATCTTCGGTGGCCCGGCCTGGACCCGCATCACCGAGCCCGACGGGTCCCCCGGCCAGTGGTACCTGCACATCTTCGCGCCCGAGCAGCCGGATCTGAACTGGGACAATCCCGAGGTGTTCGAGGACTTCGCGCGCACCCTGCGATTCTGGCTCTCCCGCGGCGTCGACGGCTTCCGACTCGACGTGGCGCACGGTATGGCCAAACCGATGGACCTGGCCGACATGAGTCTCGAACTGAACGCGTTGATGAAGAACGACGACGACGATCCCCGATTCAACAACCCTAGGGTCCACGAGCTGCATCGACGCATCAGAGCCGTCATGGACGAATTCCCCGACGCGGTGACCGTGGGCGAGATCTGGGTGCAGGACAACGTGCGGTTCTCCGAATACATCCGGCCCGACGAGCTGCACCTGGGCTTCAACTTCCGGCTGGCCAGTGTCGATTTCGATGCGTCGACCATCCGCGACGCCATCTCCAATTCCCTCGCCGCTGTCGAACTGGTCGCCGGAACTCCCACGTGGACATTGTCGAACCACGACGTCGAGCGCGAAGTCACCCGGTACGGCGGTGGGGACCGGGGTCGGGCGCGCTCCCGCGCCATGATTCTCGTCGAATTGGCCCTTCCCGGAACAATTTTCGTGTACAACGGTGCCGAGCTCGGGTTGCCCAACGTGCAATTGCCCGACAGCGCGTTGCAGGATCCGGTGTGGGAGCGATCCGGGCATGCCGAACGTGGCCGAGACGGCTGTCGGGTGCCGATGCCCTGGGAGGGACACTCACCGCCCTTCGGATTCTCCTCCACGGATCGAACCTGGTTGCCGATCCCGCCGGAGTGGGACGGGTACACCGCCGAGGCGCAACTCGAGGACGTCGATTCGATGCTGAGCCTCTACCGGACGGCCTTCGAACTGCGGGCGCTGCGTCCGGAATTCACCGGCACCGGAATCGATTGGTACGGATCACCTCCCGGCTGCCTGGCGTTTCGCCGAAGCGGGGGTCTGATCTGTGCCCTGAACGCGTCGGAGGAGTCGATCCCGCTGCCTCCCGGCGAGTTGCTGCTGGCCAGTGCCCCGCTGGTGGACGGCAAACTTCCGGCGAACGCTGCTGCGTGGCTCGTCTAACGCTCGACGGTGAGCGACAACTGCTGTCCCGCCCGACGAGCGAAGATCGACCCGTAGCGGGCATCGAGGCGTAGCCACACCTTCGACACGCGCACCCGAACGACCTCGTCGGGTGCGATTCGATCCGGGTCGATGTCGACGGTCAACGGATCGCTGCCACTGTGCGGAACGAAACCCATTGCGGTGAGGGCGAACACCGTCCGCATGGAGATCGACACGTCGTCGGCGTCACCGGCGACGTGGAGAACTTCCTGTTCGAGCAACGAACTCGGCGGGCCGTGGCTGCTGCCGTGCTCCTTGGCCAGTGCGACGCCGCGTTGCGCGAGCCCCACGAGCACCCTGGCGGGCACATCGTCGAGATGGTCGAATCCGCCGTCCGGCGGCAGGGCACCGCGCCACGCGGAATCCATCGAGAACCCCGGGTCGATCACACCGTCGACCGCCTGCGCCGCCGCCGCAACCAACACGTCGGCACCGGCACTGGTGTCGTCGGGCACCACGGTTCCGGTGATCACCCGCGCTGCCAGCGCATCGAAACCCGTTGCTGCCCAACACGAAACACCGCCACCCGCTCGGGTCCGCATACGGATCACCGCAGCTTCGTCCAGACGCAGCGCCCTGCTGCAGAACGTCGCGAGGTTCTCCCGCTCGACCGCGTCGGGAACGGTCAGTACGCGCTCATACACGCTGCCAGCTCATCAAGAACTCGCGCTCGGTCGGGGTGAGTCGACGCAACCGCTGCGCATCGATGTCGAACGCCGCGATCTGCGTCGAGGCCACGACGGCGGCAGGGGTGTCCAGCGAGGCACCCCTGGCCCGCACCTCGTAGCCGACGACGAAGTCCACCGCCCGCACCGCATCGATCCACATGAAGACATCGAGGGGGCCGTCCTCGTGCCGGAGCTGGCCTCGATACTTCACGTGCAGATCCGCGATCACCGCTCCGTGACGCAGGTTCGCCGTGGGCCTCCCGTCCACCAACAGCCACGGAATGCGGGCCTCTTCGAGGAGAGTGACCATCCGGGCATGGTTGATGTGTTGGTACACATCCATGTCCGACCACCGCACGTCCACGGTGGCATGGAAGCCCACTCGCGCGGTTGCAGGTCGCTGGTCGGACAGATGGGCGTCGGGCACACTCACGTGGTCAATCCCTCTTCTCGGTCGAGTGTCGTCGTTTTCGGCAGTTGCGACGTGGTGCGGAAGGTCATGACACCGTGTCGATCACGGCACCATGTCGGTCACGGCACCATGTTGCGCACCTGTCGGGCAGCGACCGACAGGGTGGCCAGGTCGAGGGTTCCCGACTCGGCGATCTCGGTCAATGCCGCGCGAGACCTCGCGAGCCGGGACGAGTTGGTCGACTCCCATTCCGCGATCTTCTCCGCTACCGACTCCTCCGGCTCGCCGCCTGCCAGTACGGCCTGCGTGATTCCCCGGAGAGAGGAGTACAGGTCGTCGCGAAGGGCCAAGCGCGCCAACGAGTGCCAGCGATCTCCACGAGCCAGCTTGGAGACGGCAGTGAGCAACCAGTCGATACCGATGTGCGCGTCCAGGGCGAAATAGAGCTCGGCGACCTCGGCTCCGTCCCGATCCACGATGTCGGCGATGTCGATGATGTCGAGCAGGCAGTACACGTCGAGCAACCCGTAGATCCGACGAGCCAGGTCGGCCGGCGCGCCGCGTTCGATCGCCGCAGCCGATCGCGAGTCCAGGTCGCTGGCTTGATGCCCGGAGATCCACGTCGACACCGACGGTTGCAGTGCCCGCACCTGGCCGGCGTACCGGCTGATCTCGGCTCCGACGGCCAGCGGCTGGGGACGGTTGGCGAGCAGCCACCGCGAGACGCGGTCGAGCATGCGGCGCGACTCGAGCAACAGTTCGGCCGAGACCGCTGTCGGCACGTCCGCGGCCCTGATCGAGTTCCACACCTCGTCGAGTCCGAATATCTCGGTGGCGGCCGCGAACGCGCGAATGGCATCGGTGCCTGCCGCACCCGAATCCTCGGTCAATCTGTAGGGGAACGTGATGCCGCCGCAGTCGATGGCCTCGTTGGCCAGCGTCGTGGCCACCAGCTGCCGCCGGAGCGGATGTGCGGTGATCGCGTCGGCATACGGCTCGCGCAGCGGCTCGGGGAAGTACTTGGGTAGCCGCGGAGCGAAAACGTCGCTGTCGGGGAGTTCGCTGTCGAGCAACTCCGCTTCCAACGCCAACTTCACGTGAGCCATCAACGTCGCCAGTTCCGGCGAGGTCAATCCTCGGCCGTCCTGCTTGCGTCGACGCAGGTCCGCCTCGGTCGGTAGCGCCTCGAGCTCTCGGTCGAGTCCGCGGCGCACTTCCAGATCCTCGATCACCCGACTGTGCACCGTGACCAGGCTCGGTGCGTCGAACCTCGATGTGCCGAGCAGCTCGTTCTGCATGATGTTGTCCCACAACACCAATCTGCCCACCTCGTCGGTCATGGACGCGAGCAGCTCGTCTCGATCCTCGCGCGCCAGGTTGCCGTTGGTGATGGCCGTTTCCAACAGGATCTTGATGTTGACCTCGTGATCGGAGCAGTCGACACCCGCCGAGTTGTCCACGGCGTCGGTGTTGATCTTGCCTCCGGCAGCGGCGTATTCGATGCGGCCCAGGGCGGTGGCTCCGAGGTTGCCGCCCTCCCCCACCACTGCGGCGCGGACGTCGATTCCGTCGACCCTGACCATGTCGTTGGCCTTGTCGCCGACCTCGGCATTGGTCTCGGTCGATGCCTTGATGTACGTGCCGATTCCGCCGTTCCACAGCAGATCGGCCGGGGCCCGAAGGATTGCGTTCACCAGCTCCGGCGGAGACAGCGCGTCGACGGAATCGCCCAGCCCCAAGGCGGCACGTGCGGCCGCACTGATCGGGACGGACTTGCGGGTCCGTTCCCACACTCCACCGCCCGCACTGATGAGCGAGGTGTCGTAGTCCGCCCACGACGACCGCGGCAGTGCGAACAACCGCTCCCGCTCGGCGAACGAGGACTCACGCTCGGGGTCGGGATCGAGGAAGATGTGCCGGTGATCGAACGCGGCGAGCAGGCGAATGTGCCGGCTGAGCAACATGCCGTTGCCGAACACGTCCCCGCTCATGTCGCCGACACCGACGACGGTGAAATCCTGTCTCTGCGTGTCGATTCCGAGCTCACGGAAGTGGCGTTTGACGCTCTCCCACGCACCCTTGGCGGTGATGCCCATGGCTTTGTGGTCGTAGCCGGCCGAACCACCGGAGGCGAAGGCGTCGCCGAGCCAGAAGCCGTACTTCGCGGCCACGTCGTTGGCCATGTCGGAGAACGTCGCGGTGCCCTTGTCCGCGGCAACGACGAGGTAGGTGTCGTCTCCGTCGCGGCGTACGACGCCGGTGGGAACCGTCACCGTTCCGGTGGCACGGTCGAGATTGTCGGTGATGTCGAGCAACCCGGCGATGAACAGCCGATAGCAGGCCTTGCCTTCCTCGGCATGGGCCTGACGATCTCGATCGGCGTCACCGGTCACGATGGGGGGCCGCTTGACGACGAATCCGCCTTTGGCTCCGACCGGCACGATGACGGCGTTCTTGACCATCTGGGCTTTGGCGAGTCCGAGGATCTCGGTCCGAAAGTCCTCACGTCGATCCGACCAGCGCAGTCCGCCGCGGGCCACGGCCCCGAACCGCAGGTGCACACCTTCGACGCGGGGTGAGTACACGAAGATCTCGAACTTCGGCTTCGGCTTGGGCAATTCGGCGATCGACTGCGGGTCGAACTTGAGCGAGAGGTACTCGCGATGTTCGCCGTCGACTCCCACCACGAAGTAGTTGGTTCGCAAGGTCGCGCGAATCAGCTCGAACATGCTGCGCAGGATTCGGTCGGCATCGAGGCTGACGACTTCGTCGATCAGTTCCCCCAGCTGGGTGCCGATCGACTGCGCGTTCTCCTCCGAGCTCGCCTCGGGATCGAACTGCGCCTCGAACAACCCGACCAACAGCCGAGCGGTGCGCGGATGCGTCAGCAGCACACCTTCGATGTTGAACTGACTGTAGGGAAAACCGGCCTGGCGCAGATACTTCGCGTAGGCGCGCAACACCACGGCCTGCCGCCAGTGCAGGCCCGCGCGCATGACCAGCTCGTTGAACCGGTCTGCCTCGGCCGCGCCGCTCCACACCGCCGCGAACGCGTCGGTGAACCGGTGCTGCACTCGGCTCTCACGATCGGCGGTGCCTGCCTCGGACAATTCCGCATCGATGTCACCGTCGATTGCCGAGCGCAGCATCTCGCGCGAGGCGGAGAGTCCGAAATCGTATATCCAGCAAGACATTCCGTCCGGCCGAACCACGGGGTACGGTCGTTCATCGTCGACCTCGACGCCGAGGCTCTGCAGAATGGGCAGCACCTGCGACAGCGAGACGCCCGCGCCGCCGATGTACAACGAGAACCGCCAACTGCCAACGGCGGACTGCTCGTTGCGGTAGAGCTGCATGTCGATCGACTCGGCACCGAGCCCTTCGAGGCGCGCGATGTCGGTGACCGCCCGAGCCGGACTGAAATCCTGCTTGTAGGCCTCGGGGAACGCCTCGGTGTACCGCTGAATCCGCAGCGGGTCGACCGTACGGTCGAGCGAGACTGCGTCGCCGAGGGAATCCTCCCAGGTTCTGGTGGTCTCGGTCAGCGCCGCCTCGATCCGGGTGATGTCCTCGGCACCGAGCTCCGTCGACGCCGTTCCCGGTGCGCGACGAACGGTCACGTGCAACAGCGCCAGGTCCGATTCCGTCACGCGCGCTGTGTAGTCGAGAGAGGTACCACCGAGTTCGCGGAGCAACCGATCCTGGATGGCGAGACGCACACGGGTGGTGTAACGATCGCGCGGCAGGTACACCAGGGCGGAGACGAAGGAGCCGCTGGCGTCGGGCCGGACGAACAGTTTGACCTTGCGCCGACGACCAAGTGCCAGAACAGCACTCGCGGTCTCGAACAGCCAGGCCGCAGAGGTGGCGAACAGTTCCGAGCGCGGCATCGACTGCAGCACCTCGAGCATCGCCTGACCGGAGAACGACCCGAGATCGTGGCCTGCGCGGGCGATCACCGATCGAACCCGACGCTCGATCACCGGAATGTCGAGCACGTTCTCGTGCAGCGCCGTGACGGTGAAGACGCCGACGAAGCGGTGCTCGGCGGAGTTCTCGTTGTCGAGAACACTCACGAAGTAGGGGTAGACCGCGCGGTGCACCGTGGCCGGACTCGCACCCTGCGTCAGGGTCACCAGATCGCGCTGACCGAGGGGTTCCGAGCCGTCCACCTCGTGCGCCGCGTCGCGCAGGACACCGAGACTGCTCGACTCGTCGCCGGTGGCCGTCCGTGCGCCGTCGACTCCGTCGATCCGGTAGCGGCGGTAGCCGAGGAGCGTGTAATGGCCGTCGCCCAGCCAACGCAGCAACGCGGCGGCGTCGCAATGATCGACGGCGATGTCGGACTCCGGATCACCGGCCCGCTGGGCCGCTCCGTCGAGCAGATCGGCGACTTCGGCCTGCACCCGACGCATTCGATCGGTGTCGCCGACCACCTGACGCACGTCGGCCAACACCCGGCGCGCCTCCGACTCGACGCGGGCGAGCGCGTCCTCGGACGTGGCGGGATGCAGCTGAACGTGAATCCAGGATTCGCGTCGACCGTCGGCGGTCAGGCCCGTCAGCTTGCCGTCGCCGTCGCGGGCCACCGAGAGGATGGGATGAACCACGTCGGTGTACTCGATGCCGAGTCGGGAGAGCAGCGAGATGACCGATTCGACGAGGAGCGGCATGTCGTCGGTGACAATCTGCAGGTAGCTGCCCGCGGCCCGATGTGCGGCAGAACTCGACTCACTCGGTCGGTGAACCGCCACGTTCGCGGTCTCGGGACGCCGCTGCGCGGCCAACCGGACGTGCCGATGAAAGGAGGTGGTGTCGGGGCTGTGCGCGGACGCTCCGACGGCCGTCGTGTCCACGTGCTCGAAGTACTCGGCACGCAGGGTCGCCAGCTCGGCCAGGAGTCGGTCGTCGAGCCCGTCGGCCCAATCGTTGTCGGGCAGGTCCAGCGAGCGTGGCATGGTGTTCGAGTACTCCCTCGTGAGGATTTTCCCGACGCCCGCCGATCGCCGGTCGTCGATGACTACTCGACCTTAGTGTCGAACACCCCGATACCGCAGTGACCTCGCAGACCCAGCGCGTGGCGAACTGCGCGACGGCTCTATTCGACGTGCAGGTACTCGGTGAGCAGTCCCCGCTCGTGCTCGTCCAGAGGACGCGACGACGAGGTGGCGAGATCGAACGCGACCATCGTCGCCTCGGCATCCGCGCACACTTTTCCGTCGCGGTCGGTCACAACGTGCCGGACGCCGTAGGAGGTGGTCCCGATACGCGTGACCCACAGCTCGATCGTCAACGGTCCGGAGTCGTCGAGAATCGGGTGCAGAAAATCGGTGACGAGCTTTCGGACCACGGCCGCACCCCGTTGCTTCGAGCCTCCCAGGACCGCGTTCAGAAACTGAACGCGGCCTTCCTGGAGGTATTCGACGAAGCGGGTGTTGTTGACGTGGCCGAGGCGATCGGAATCTCCCCACCGCACCTGGAGCGTGCAGGTGAAGGTCTTTCCTGCCACGTCAGTCCCTGGTCAGCTTCCGGTGTGTGACGCGATGCGGACGGGCCGCGTCGGGTCCGAGGCGTTCGACCTTGTTGGCCTCGTAGCCCTCGAAGTTGCCCTCGTACCAGTACCACGCGGCTTCGTTGTCGCCGAAGCCACCTTCCCAGGCCAGGATGTGCGTGCAGGTGCGGTCCAGGAACCACCGGTCGTGCGAGATGACCACGGCGCAACCGGGGAATTCCTCGAGAGCGTTCTCGAGCGATCCGAGTGTTTCGACGTCGAGGTCGTTGGTCGGT
This sequence comes from Rhodococcus sp. 06-470-2, assembly GCF_002258235.1. Classification (NCBI taxonomy): domain Bacteria; kingdom Bacillati; phylum Actinomycetota; class Actinomycetes; order Mycobacteriales; family Nocardiaceae; genus Rhodococcus; species Rhodococcus sp. 06-470-2. The sequence goes on from NZ_NOYB01000004.1 coordinate 126,704, forward strand.
TCGTCGAGCAGGATCAGGTTGCCGCCCTGCTTGAGTGTCATCGCCAGGTTCAGACGGTTGCGCTCACCGCCGGACAGAACTCCTGCAGGCTTCTGCTGATCGTGACCCTTGAACCCGAACGAACTGATGTACGCGCGGGACGGGAACTCGGAGTTGCCGACGGTGATGAAGTCGAGGCCGTCGGAGACCGTCTCCCACACCGTCTTCTTCGAGTCGATACCCGACCGGTTCTGGTCGACGTAGCTGAGTTTGACCGTCTGTCCGATCTTGACCTCACCGCCGTCCGGCTCCTCGAGCCCGACGATCGTCTTGAACAGCGTCGTCTTACCGACACCGTTGGGGCCGATGACGCCGACGATGCCGTTGCGGGGCAACGTGAACGAGAGATCCTTGATCAGCACGCGGCCGTCGAAGCCCTTGTCCAGGCTCTTGACCTCCACCACGACGTCGCCGAGGCGCGGCGGGTTGGGGATCTGGATCTCGTCGAAGTCGAGCTTCCTGGTCTTCTCGGCCTCGGCCACCATCTCGTCGTAACGAGCCAGACGAGACTTGCTCTTGGCCTGACGCGCCTTGGCACCGGAGCGAACCCAGGCGAGCTCATCCTTGAGGCGCTTCTGCAGCTTCTGGTCCTTCTTGCCCGATACCTCGAGGCGTTCGGCCTTCTTCTCCAGGTACGTGGAGTAGTTGCCCTCGTACGGGTACAGGTGTCCGCGGTCGACCTCGGCGATCCACTGCGCCACGTGGTCGAGGAAGTACCGGTCGTGTGTGACGGCGAGAATTGCACCCGAGTACGCGGCCAGGTGCTGCTCGAGCCAGAGCACGCTCTCGGCGTCGAGGTGGTTGGTCGGCTCGTCGAGCAGCAGCAGGTCCGGCTTGCTCAGCAGCAGCTTGCACAGCGCCACGCGACGCTTCTCACCACCGGAGAGGTTGGTGACAGGCGACTCGGGCGGCGGGCAGCGCAGCGCGTCCATCGCCTGTTCGAGCTGGGAGTCGATCTCCCAGGCATCGGCGTGGTCGAGCTTTTCCTGCAGCTCGCCCATCTCTTCCATCAGCTCGTCGGAGTAGTCGGTGGCCATCAGCTCGGCGATCTCGTTGTACCGCTTGAGCTGGACCATCGTCTCGCCGAGGCCGTCCTCGACGTTCTCACGAACGGTCTTGGTGTCGTCGAGGACCGGTTCCTGCATGAGGATGCCGACCGAGGCACCGGGAGCGAGGAACGCCTCACCGTTTCCGGGCTGATCGATTCCCGCCATGATCTTGAGGATGCTGGACTTACCGGCGCCGTTGGGGCCGACGACGCCGATCTTCGCTCCCGGATAGAAGCTCATCGTCACGTCGTCGAGGATGACTTTGTCGCCGTGCGCCTTGCGCACCTTCTTCATGGTGTAAATGAATTCAGCCATGACGCCCAGCTTATCGGTGCGAGCGAGTCTCCGGCACCACCGCCCGAGGGCGCAGCCGCCGTCCACACCCGATCGTAGGTTCCGATGCAGCGCGGACGGCGGGTCCCGGGTCTGCGTCAGGCCGGAACGGACTCGCGCACGTCGTCGTCGATGCGGTCGTGATCGCGATCCTCATCCGCGTCCACGGGTTCGGTCGCTCCCGGATCGCCGTCCGTCGCAGCGTCGGATGCCACCGCTCGCGTCCGGTGGATCGAGACGTTGCAGCGCGCGAGATCCGGTCCGACGGCACTGGCCCGCATCTCGAGATCTGCGCGTTCGACTCCGTCACGATTGGTGTACTCGTTGGTGCGTAGCTGTCCGTAGGCGATGATCGGGTCGCCCTTCATCAGCGACGCCCCGACGCCGCGCACCAGGCGACGCCAGCACGTGACCGTCAGGTAGAGGGTTCCACCGTCGGTCCATTCGCCGGTGTTGCGGTCCTGCCGTCGGGCGTTGCTGGCCATCCGGAAGCTGAGGACCTCGTCGCCGGTGGGCGTGGAGCGCTTGACGGGATTGGTGATGACCGTGCCGACCACGGCGCATTGTGCTTCGTACATGCTGTCTTCCCCTCGATCGATGTCGCGTGATTGCGATCGAGTTCGAGACTGCTACGCGGAGAACGTCCGCGGTGAACGAGTCGGCGAAATGTGGACAACTGCCCGGTCTGTGGATGAACGGCCGGAATCGGGGTCCGTGAGAGCCGAGAATGTCGGGGAGGTGTGCTAGTCGGGAATTTCGGCGTACGTGTGGCCGTCGAGCACGGGAACCACGCGGCCCGCAGTGAGCGAAGCAACAAGCGCCGCAGTCGAATCGGCGTCCGGCACCGCGACGGTCAGTACCGCGCACGCGCCGTAGGAGGTGCCGACCACCAGGACTCCGTGCCCCCGCAGTTCCGATTCCACCCGGCCGACCTCGGCGTGATCGAGTTCGAGCGTCATGATCTCGCGTCGCTCCCGGGTCAGGAACGTCGCTCCGGACAGGGCCTCGGTCACCGCGCCGCCGTAGGCACGCGCCAGTCCGCCGGTGCCCAGCTTGGTTCCGCCGAAGTATCTGCTGACGACCGCGACGACGTTGGTCAGGTGATGGCCGCGGAGCACGTCGAGCATCGGTGTACCTGCCGTGCCACCGGGTTCACCGTCGTCGTTGGACCGCTCGACTCGTTGTGCCTCACCCGCGGTGTCGACGCGCAGGTCGGTGGACGACGCGTCGACGATGAACGCCGAACAGTGATGTCCGGCAGCAGGATCGGCCTTGCGAGCTGCGGCGATCACCGCCCGCGCCTCCGCTTCGGTGCTCGCGCGATCGACGACGGCGACGAACCTGGACTTCTTGACGTCGGTCTCGCACTCGACTCGGCTCGCGATGGTGCGCAGTGGGGTCACCCGGTCACTCTCATGCAGCCACACTGTCCACGACATCGTCTGCGGCACGGACCAATTGGGCGTACATGCCGTCGTTCTCGAGCAGGGACTCGTGGGTTCCGACCTCGCGAACGACGCCGTGGTCGAGTACTGCGATGCGGTCCGCGGAGCGCACCGTGGACAGTCGATGCGCGATGAGGATGGTCGTTCGCCCCTCCATCAGGCCGTCGAGCGCGGTTTGCACTGCGCGTTCGGTGCGATTGTCCAGAGCACTGGTCGCTTCGTCGAGCACCAGGATCGGAGGGTTGCGCAGCACCGTTCTGGCGATCGCGATGCGCTGCTTCTCACCGCCCGAGAAGCGGTACCCGCGCTCGCCGACCATGGTGTCGTAGCCGTCGTCGAGGCCGTCGATGAAGTCGTGGATCTGCGCCGTGCGAGCCGCCGCGACGATCTCCTCGTCGGTGGCGTCGGGTTTGGCGAATCGCAGGTTCTCTCGAATGGTGGCGTGGAACAGGTACGTCTCCTGGGAGACGACGCCGACCAGGTCCGCGATCGTCTCCGACGCGAGCTCCCGCAGATCGATGCCGTCGATGGTCACCGTTCCGGCCGTCGGATCGTGCAGCCGCGCAACGAGATAGCCCAGGGTCGTCTTACCGGATCCGGTGGCACCGACCAGGGCGAGAGTGCTTCCGGCCGGGACCTCGAGGTCGATGTCGCTCAAGGTCGGAACCGTCGCCGCGGCGTAGGTGAAGTCGACACCGCGGAATGCGACGTCGCCGCGGACGGTCTCCCGGGGCAGTGCCACCGGGTGGGCGGGCTCGGCCACGTCGATCGGTAGATCGAGGTACTCGAACACGCGACCGAACAGGGCGAGCGAGGCCTGCACCTCGACACCGGTGTTGAGCAACTGCATGGTGGGCCGGAACAACTGGGTCTGCAGAGCGGTGAACGCGACGAGGGTGCCGATCGTCAGCGCGCTCCCCTGCCCGATGGTGATGCCGGCGAACCAGTACACCAGTGCAGGCATGACGGCGAAGCTGATCTGGATGGTGGCCATTCGCCATTTTCCGGCCATCATCGCCGCGAGTTCGACGCCCGCGACCTCGTGGGACCGGGCGGCGAACTTGTCGGTCAGAGCCTGGGCGGAACCGGTGGTCTTGCCCAGCAGAATGCCGCTGACCGACAGTGATTCCTCGATCTGCACCGACAGGTCGCCGAGCAACTTCTGTCGTTTCGTGGAGATCTTGCGCCGCTCGTCGCCGATGCGGCGGGCGACACGGACGAAGACCGGCAGGATGATCAACGAGAACGTGGCGAGCTTCCAGTCCAGCAGGAAGAGTGCGACCACCGTAGCGGCAACGGTCGTGGCGTTCTGCGCGATGGACGTGGCGGTGTTGGTGACCACCGATTGCATGCCGCCGATGTCGTTGGCGATACGTGATTGGACCTCGCCGGTGCGGGTGCGCGCGAAGAACCCGAGGGATTGGCGTTGCAGGTGCGAGTAGACCTGGACGCGAAGATCGTGCATGAGTCGTTGACCGACGCCGTTGGACATCCAGGTCTGTACGACGCCGAGAGTGTTGGTGGCGACTGCAACTGCGATCATGCCGAGTGCGATGAAGCTGACGAGCGTGACGTCGCGGTCGGGTATCGCATGATCGAGGAGTTCGCGAAGAAGCAAGGGGGACGCGAGCGCGATGATCGCGCTGACGACGATGATCGCGCTGACGGCGGCGATCTTGCGGCGGTAGGGCGTGAACAGAGCCAGGACTCGGCGCACGGGTGCTGGATCGGACGCGAGGAGAGAACGTTCGGGTCGGCTTTCCAAGTAGACCTCCGTGGTAGCTGAAGTGCGGGGTCACCGAAGTGATATGCAGAGGCTACCTCACTATGAGGTAACCAACAACCGTCGCTATGATCCGTTGCATGGAAACCGGACACTCGCCCAACCTGAGCGATTCGTTCATGGCCGTTGCGCGGCGCATCCGACGCAGCCACATGGCTGCATTGGAACCGTTCGGCCTCAATCCTTCGCAGAGCCGAGCCCTGCACGTGTTGGCGCGCGAGCCCGAGTCCGTGCGACTACGCGATTTGGCCGAACACCTGCGGATCGTGGCGCGGTCGGCCACCGACATCGTCGACTCCCTCGAGGCGGCGCATCTGGTGACGCGGCAACAGGATCCGAGCGATCGGCGAGCCGTCCTGGTCGAGCTGACCGACACCGGCCGTGCGCTGCTGGACCGGATCGACGACGCACGCCGTCAGGTGTCCTCGGACATGTTCGACGGCCTGGAGCCTGCGGAACGCGTCGAGCTGAACCGACTGTTGAGCAAGATCGCCGAGACGGACTGACCCGAAGGCCGATCAGTGCTCGCCGGTTCGATCGCGTCGAGCGAGCTCGGCGAACATCGCATTGTGCGCGGCCAGATCGGCATCGTGATCGCGCTCGGCGGCGCGGTCACCACGCCTGGCATCCCGATCGTCGCTGCGGGACCACTGGATCAGCAGCGCCAGCATGACGAGCACCAGCGGAACCTCGCCGGTGGCCCAGGCGATACCGCCGCCGAGTTTCTGATCCCCGAGCAGATCGGAGTTCCAATCCAGCCCGAGCGTCCGGTAGAACCAGGCACCCATCACGGTGTTCATACTCATCAGCGCCACGCCGAAGAAGGCATGGAACGGCAGCGAACCGAACACGACTGCGAGTTTGGTGACCGGAGCGATCTTGCGCGGGGACGGATCGACGCCGATGACGGTCCAGTAGAACAGGTAACCGCTGAGCACGAAGTGCAGGTTCATCAGCAGGTGCGCGCCGTGACTGTCCAGTACCGCTCCGAAGATGCCACCGAGATAGAGCACGTAGAAGCCGCCGACGAAGATCAGCGAGGCGACGAGCGGATGGGTCAGGAACTGCGAGATTCGACTGTGCAGTCCGAGCAACAGCCATTCACGAATCCCGGGAACGCCGTCCTTGCCCGCCGCGGGCAGCACCCGCAATGCCAGCGTCAACGCACCACCGAGCGCGAGCAGGACCGGTGCCAGCATCGAGAGCATCATGTGACCGGTCATGTGCACGCTGAACACGGCCGTGGAGTAGCGACCGATTCCCGAGGACGTGCTGATCAGAAGCGTCAGGCAGCCCAGGACCCACGCCACGGTACGGCCGACGGGCCACGCGTCGCCGCGCAGCCGCAGTCGACGAACGCCGATCAGGTACACCACGGCCATGACAATGGCAGCGGTACCGAAGATCAGATCGAAGCGCCAGTCCAGCGCCATTCGCGCGAACGTCGGCGGGCCGCTGAGGTCGTATCCGAGTGCAGCCTCTGTCGGCGTGAGATCGGGGTCGATCTCGGCGGGAGGCGGTGTGCGGCCGAGCCCGACGGCCAGTCCGATGGTCGCCGCGAGGACCAGCACCTCGGCTCCGGCGAAACGAAGCAGCGGCCCGCGGGCCGAGGGATCGGCGACCAGGGCCGGTAGTGCGCGGCGACGCTGCATCCAGCCGAAACCGCCCAGCACGATCAGGGCCACGATCTTGCCCACGATCAGCAGGCCGTAGGTGGTGGTGAACAGGTCGGAGATCGATACGCGAACCAGCGCGTTGATGACGCCACTGATGCCCATCACCACGAAACAGACTCCGGCGATCGTGGAGAATCGGCGAGCCGCGACATCGGCATGCGCACCGTGCCTGCGAACGTGCGCCAGCAGCGCGAACAGTCCGCCCGCCCACAGCGACGCGGCTCCGAGGTGCAGGATCAAGCTGTTGGTGGCGATGTCGTGCGATCCGCCCGCCGAGGAGTGGCCGCTCAGCGCGATCGGCAGCAGCGTCGCCAGGGAGAACCCGAGCAGTGCGGGAGTCCAGGCCCACCGCAACACCGTGCGCGACGCGATGGCGAGCACAACGGCCATGATGGCGGTCCAACGCCAGGCGCTGGCGATCTCCACCTGGTCGAGTGCGACCCACAGGTTCGCCGGCTTGATGGCTTCGGTGAAGGGCTGCCCCGAGGTGTCGGAGAGTGTCAGCGGCACGAGGAGCAACGCGCAGACGGCCCAGACGATCGAGGCGACCGAACCGGTCCGCACGGCGCGGTACCCGTCGACGTCGAGCACGCCGTTCTTCTGCGGCGGTACGAGGAACGCGGCCAGCAGGAACGATCCGATGGCGATGACGGCGGCGATCTCGCCTATCGCCCGTAGGGCAGGTAGACCGTAGGTCGTGGCCGGGCCCGGGTCCGGTATTCCGAGCAACACCAGGGCGTCGGACGCGGAGAGCATCACGATGAGTGCGGCAACCACACCGGCGATGACGCCCGCGGTGACGAACACCGTGGTCGTGGCCGAACGCGGATCCACATCCGCCCGGACATCGTCCGCCTGCAGTTCGGCGGTCGAGGGTTCGGTCTTCTCGAGATCCGGTGTTGCCATACCACCAGAGTAAGAGGTGATCGGCGGTAGCCGAAACGCGAGTCCTACACAGCGTCGTACTTGTCAGTGCTCACGGCCTCGGTCGCGTCGTGGTGGATGCGTCCGCGTCGGGCGCGCAGCGGTTCACCGGTACCGCCCCAACGGTGGGCGATGATCTCCGCGGCGATCGATACCGCTGTCTCCTGCGGCGTCCGCGCCCCGAGGTCGAGCCCGATCGGACTGGCCAGACGAGTGAGTTCGGTCTCTGTCAGACCCGCCGCACGCAACCGAGCCGTGCGGTCGTCGTGGGTACGGCGTGATCCCATCGCGCCGACGAACGCCAGAGAGGGGATGCGCAACGCCACTTCGAGCAGCGGCACGTCGAACTTGGGGTCGTGCGTCAACACACAGACGACAGTGCGTTCGTCCACCTCTCCCGCCGCGAACTGCTCGGACAGATAGTCGTGCGGCCACGCGACCACGACCTGCTCGGCGGCGGGGAACCGCTGCGGGGTCGCGAAGACTGCCCGTGCGTCGCAGACGGTGACGCGGTAGCCGAGAAATGCGCCCTGCTGCGCCACCGCGGCGGCGAAGTCGATGGCTCCGAACACCAGCATCCGCGGCGGCGGAGCGTGGCTCGAGACGAACACCTCCATCCCCTCCCCTCGTCGCTGACCGTCGGGGCCGTAGGTCAGAACAGCCGAACGACCCGCGGCGAGAAGCCCTTTCGCATCGTCGGCCACGGCGGCGTCGGCCCGCGCGCTGCCCAGCGAGCCACGGGTGCCCGATTCTCCGACGACGATCCTTCGGCCGAGCCGTTCCGGATCGGAGTGTGCGACGACGGTGGCCACTGCCACGGGCACGTTGCCGCGAACGTCCGCAACGAGAGCCTCGAATTCGGGAAACGTGTGCCGTGAGATCCGCTGCACGAAGACGTCGAGAGTTCCGCCACAGGTGAGTCCGACGGCAAAAGCGTCGTCGTCGGATATCCCGTATCGCGTGAGAACGGGCGCGCCGGAATCCATCACGTCCTGTGCGAGCTCGTACACTGCACCCTCGACACAACCGCCCGAGACCGATCCGGCAACGGCACCGTCCGAACCGACGACCATCGACGCACCGACCGGACGCGGAGCCGAGTCGAAGGTGCGAACCACCGTCGCGACCGCTGCCACGCCGCCGGACTGCCAGCTGTGCAGCACGTCGTCCAAGATGTCGTGCATCGAACCTCCTTCGGCACAGGTCGGAAGGATTCCGAGAACACCGGCTTCCCTCAGGATGCCAGCTCGCCCCGTGCCTGCTTCGACGGCACGGGCGGAAAGGTACACTCGTCAACCGTGCTCGAGCGGGTCCACCCCGCACGCGCCAGCCTCCGTAGCTCAGGGGATAGAGCAAGGGCCTTCTAATCCCTTGGTCGCAGGTTCGAATCCTGCCGGGGGCACACTCTGACCAGCGGATATGTCGATATACTCCTGGTCCGTTGAACACGCATCGAATAGTTGACTCACGAGGGCCTTCCCATACTCGACAGTGTGTTCGACTAGACTTGGCCTATTCCGACCACTCGGTCGGTACCACGAGAGGCGAAGCTCTTGACTAACCCGAACGCTGAGTACCTTCAAACAGCCAATGCACTGCACCAACAGTTGAGCGCGCTGGGCGCAAACGACCGCGACACGGCGATAGTGTCAGCGATTGCGGCTCTCGAGACCCTCGTTCGCGTTCCGCCTCATGACTCACCCACCATCGATGTCGGGGCACTCGAGGCCAAACTTCCACTGCTACCGATTACGAACGCCGTCAAGAACGCACTCGAGGCCCTCCCGAGCACTGGTGTCGACCGTGGCGTCTATGCAATTGCCGCGCTGAATCGTGCTGGCGTCGTGATCAACGTTTGCGCTGCCCTGGAAGAACGAACAATCGAACTCGAAAAGCGAATTGCACAGATCGAGGGCGCGTAAGGCGCTCGGCATCGAGCTACCGGAGGTCTGAAGATGCCAGAGGACGACAACGAACAACGGATCGGCGAACTGCTCGGCGAGTTGGAGGCGTCGACTGCTGAGCGTTCCCGCCTGAGCGCAGCGGGTGACCGTGCGGGATTCATAGCGAGCGCTGAGCAGTCGCGTGAACGGATCGCCGAACTCATGTCGTCGCTACCTACGGGCGCTCTGGCCGCGATGCAATCGAGACTGGTGCAGGCCGACCGAACGCTGCAGCAACAAATCGAGGAACTCAGGCAGGACTGACCTATCCACGACGCACGAAAGCCCCAGATCCACGGATGCACGCGGGTCTGGGGCTTTGGTGTGCGAGTAAGGCGGCTCGCGTCAATAGAGATCGAGACTGCGGGGTGAGCTTCCGATTCTCCCGCGAGGTGAAGTGTATCCACGCGCTCGCCGACGCGCTGAACGGCAACAAAAAATCAACAATACGGCTATACGGTTTGGCGAAATCGGAGTAGAATTCGAGGCAGTTTTGACCTCGAATTCGGGGTCCAAATACGAACTTTTTCGATTTTTTCAAATCGTACCTGGTCAGCGCTGCTTAGGCCCTGGTCAGAGGGCATTTTTTGCTCAGAGAGGGATATCCGGCTGCCTGGCGGCGGGGTCAGCCTAGGCTCCTGACCAGGCGAAGTAAGCCCCCCCTACCCTGGCGGCACGCCTCTGACCAGCGCTTACGAGGTAAACCTCAGTCGGCGGTGACTGTGCAAACTGCTCTCGCACTGGCAATGCGGAAGATGCTGTGTCACAGTGGATCTCGGAGGACCTAGGCAGTCCTCGTCACCGACCAGAGATCGAGGCATCCATGTACGCATCTGAGCCAGTCGGGGGACCGACACTCGGTACCGACACCACCACCGACCCGACCGACACCGTCGAACCAACGACACTGAGCAAAGTTCGTAAAGTGTTGTTGTCAAACACAAGTGAAAAGGTTGTGAAGACAAGTTCAAGGATCACAACAGGATTCGTTGCAGTGGTTGGTCTGTGCATGGCTGTCACTACGGCAGCGACTCTGGCACTGGCACTGTGGGTCTCACTGCAGGTGGTGAGTGTGGTGTTCAACGTGCATGTTGGTGTGTTCAGCAGCAGCTACATCAGAGTGCACATGAACTTCACGTGGATCATGAACGGCTACAGCAACGCTGGTGCAGTGTGGCGTGGCACTGGTGCAGCATCGGACGCAGTGGTCGGTGCCAGCTACCGGCTCGCTCGGTGGGCACTACCTGCCTAGCACCAGCGCCGGGTCGACCGCGGCCTGACCGGCAACCGAACACCCTCCGAGGTGTAGACGTACTGTGGCTGTGCCGCTTGTTTGATCGCCCGCCGTTGTTCGACCCGCTCGGGGTGATACCAGTCGAGGGCAACCTCTCTCAGGTGAGCAGGACGTTGCTGTTCGATGCGCGCGAGCACGATCTCTTCACCGGGATCGATGATATGAAACTCGGCATGGACATCTGAATACCGCTTGCGCTGTTCGGCATTGGGATTCGTATGGATGATGAACGCATCGACCGTCGGCCCGGTCCAGTACTTCGACTTGAGCACATAGTCGACTGCAGCGCGGCGCGAGGCCTGCACCATGCGAGCGAACGTCTGGTCATACTCGCGTGATCCTGCCCCTGCGTTGAACGATCCGGCCATGGCGTCGAAGTCGATCACCAGATCAATACCGGGACGCGCGTGCTCGGCAACCCAGGTGGTTTTCCCCGACGCTGGCGGTCCTGTGACGACGTGGATCATGGTTTCTCGGCTCTCAGATCGTTTCTGACAGGCTTTCGAGGCCCTGGTGATACACGAACACCCCTGCGGAGCTGCACGACCGGGTGGGAGGCCGTGCGCTCTACGCAGGGGTGTTCGGTCGTTCCCACTCGGGCGAGACCCGCGACGGTTTGAAACCCGATTGGGAAGTATGTAGCTCGACAGGCGAATTCACGCCCACCACAGACGTTTCGCTTGCGCGGTCGGGTGAATGAAGTCACAAGCCCCTGTGCGCACATCGGACTGTTCGAGCCATCGAGCGCCACGCGGACACTCGACCCGACCCCGGTGCAATGCCGAGATCGGAAACCTATTGGGCCTGTGCAGGATCGAGAGACATGATGCCCGCCACTCGCACGGACTCAGACGGCTCCACGACCGCGCGGAGTGCGCCATTCTCTCGATCCTGCACAGGTAGTTCTACTGCTGCTTGAGCTTGTCAGGCTCGGCGGTCGGTGAATTCGGGAGCGATCGCCACTGCGACAACGGGATACCCTCTCGGGTCGGTTCCTCGTCGAGATCGTCGATCGCCATCAAGCGCCGTTCGGACGACCACTCTGCAGCGACCCAGTTGACCCCGCCGCCCCCGCTACCGAGAAACGAGACCATTACGCGCTGCGCAACCCGGTATCGACCTGGAAGGCGTTCGGCTGAGCTACGGCAACGTCCCAGCGACTCGATGCCAGGAAACCGATCTGGCCTGTGTCACTGAACCTTTCAGCCAGCACCTTGATCGAGAACGAGCTGCGCAGTCCGATGTAGAGCTGGTCGAACTGGCCCGTGATCAGGTAACTCGTATCGGTCGAAGTACCCTGCAGCACGTTGTTGGGGACAACCGAACTGACCAGACCGGGAGGCAGGTTGGCGGGAGGTGCGAGGTAGTCGCCCTGAGTGTTCTTCAGTAGCGCCAGGCTCGTTGCCGTTCGCGGAGAACCGATCTGGGCAGTCGGCAGGAAGTTCCGTCCCAGCACGTTTCCGTAGGCCTGAATGAACCAATCGTAGTTGGTCACCGCGGTACCGTTCGCACCGTGCGAGACCCTGGGCACTGCAGGCACGTTCGCCAGTCCGAGCGGGTTTGCGCCAGCGCCGTCTCCGAACAGTGCGAACTGGTCGATACCGAGCGCGTACTGAGCCGCGAACGCATTCGAGATCACGTCACCGATATTCGGGTCGGAGTCCTCGAAAAGCTCCTTCGAGATCAGAATGAGCCGGTCGAACGTCTTGGCATCGAGTGTCACCGAATCGAACGAGAGATCCTGAGCCGTTCGCTGAGCGCCCTCGGCATAGAACGCGGGAGCGCCTTCACCGGTCAGGTTCGGGACTCGAAGGGTCTTGCTGGTCATCGGGACAATGGTCGCGCCGGCCTGCAGGACAACCGACTTGGGCCGTGCGAGGTCGATCAGGTCGCTACCCAACGGGGTTGGCACGATGGCCGTCGAGTTGGTGGTGATAAGGGCGCGCTCGTTGTCGGCCCCAGTCCAGTCCCCAGATGCCATGCCCCGCAACAGTCGATCGAGACTCAGACCTGTTGCGCTGCCGTCGATATGGCCGTTCTGAGCTTCCCACGACCGGAGGCTTTCGTCCTTGCTCAGTGTGAGCTTGCCGCGGAGAGTGCTCGTCGGCTTGGCATCTCGGGTCTGGACCGGAGCGTCGTCGGTGAAGCTGGGATCGGACCCGAGCGACTTGATCAGCTCGGAGCGCTGGTCGATCGACTCGAGCCGGGCCTTTGCCTCTTTGTACTGGGCCTCGAGCGTGTCGAAGCGCTCGGCATCGTCGCCGGCGAGTTCGTCACCGCGGGTAGCGAGTGTAGTGAGTTCGGCGCGAGCGTCGGCCAGAAACTTGGTGACCGCCTCGCGGTTCATTTCCTTGATATTCATTGTGTTCCTTCGGTTCTAGAGATCCAATAGCCGTAAACGGCGCTGTGCCGCTTCGGGTGAAAGTGTGTGTGTCGCACTGCGAGATCCTGTGACGGCTGCGGCGTCTCCGTAGGCACCTTCGAGGACCAGTGAGACCTCCATCAGGGCTACCTCGGTGAGCGTGCGCTGAGTGCTCTTGCGATCCCATACCTCGGTGATTGCTCGGAAACCGATCGAGAGGTGATCGAGGCTGCCATCCCGTACCAGTTCCAGCGCCTCGGTGCCTGCCTGAGTGTTCGACACCCTGAACTCGGCATAGAGCCCCTCGGTGCGCTCTTCGAGCAGCACGGCGCGGCCTAGTGGGAAACGAGAGCGATCGTGGAGTCCGAGCAACTTGACCCGATCACCGCGCTCACGAATCGTTTTCGCGAAAGCACCCTTGCGAATTACTTCGGTGAAAGCGCCTTCCCAACTGTTGATCTCGGCTGGCGAGTCGAACGGGGCGGCGATACCGGCGATGATGCGCTCATCGACAGCGTCGGACCTGAGTTCGAGCTGCAGAGGGGTGGTGCGATGAATCAGGCTGGAAGGCATGGGATATCCGTTCGAGGTGGCGCGGCGTAGACACACGTAATCCTTCGAGAACGGCCCTGTAGTGCGCTGCGACCAGTGCAATCCGTTGCGGCTGGTGCTTTTTCGCTGGTGAGCGTTGCTGCGGCGCTGGCGATTCCCTGGGCTCTGTGCGAGCGGTCGGGGCGACCTGCTGGGTGCGAGGATACCCCCTCGGGGTACCTACCGATAGTGCTGCTCGGCAGGTACCCCTCGGGTCGAACTACCTCTCGGTGTGCGCGGCCACGAACTCGATCCACTCGACCTCGGAACCGAAGAACTGGCGGTCGACGCTCGCGTACGTGATCCCTGCCGCTCGGAAGTCGATCCGATCTCCGTCCTGGTGCGCGCTGGTGCCGGGATCGAGCCGGATCCGCTCGCGTTGCTCGGGCGGCAGGGCATCGAGCGCGGCCCTGAGATGGCCGTAGAGCTTGCGGCTGGCGGTCATGGCGTTCCTGTCTGGGTCGGTGGTGTCTGGCGCTTCTGAGCGCGTTTCATGCGGCCGGCAACCTTGGCCGGCTCCCAGTGGCCCGAGTTCCATTTGCGAGCTTGCTTGGATGCGCCCTGCTCGTGAACGTGAACCACCGAGCGCTTGCCATCGACCCAGACCCACTCGACCCTCTGCCCGGCGATCACGTCGAGCCCGCAGATCGAGCAGGGGCGCTGGCCGTTGTACTTCGCATTCCATGCCACTACCGGGTTTCCAGATTGTCGGTGTCAGTCCACACGTATCGAATTCGCCCCGAGCTTGCCTCTGCGAGTCGGCCAGACTCGATCAGCTCGACTATCAGCCGGATCGGAAACCCTGCCGACACGAGCGATTGAGCGCTGCATCCGTGGACGTGGGCGCGAACGTGCGCCAGTAGTTGCGCTTCGGTGGTCATGACTTGGTCTCTTCCTCGGTCTGCTCGGGCACCGGGCGCAGATAGACGCGTCGGCCAGAGGGCGCGATCAGGTAGAGATCTCCGTCGATGCGCTGAATTGGGTAGGGCTTCTCAATGTCGTTGTCTTTCATCGTAATTCGCTTTCGTTTGATTGAATTTGATAACGCCTGCCCGGTAGACTTGGCCTCGTGTCCCCGCGCAGGCATACCAGGAGGAAAATATGAACCCCACGACAATCTCCACCGACGACCGAATTCGTTTCGAGATCGTCGATACACCGGAATTCGACACTCGAGGCAATCGCATTTATGCCCGAGTGTGGCGAAATCGGTAAGTCGAAATACCCCAGCCCGTAGCTTCGGTTCTTACGCCTGAATCGAACGCTACGGGCTTTTTCGTGTCTGGGGCACCTCCGGGGTAGGCCCGGCGGGTATGGTCCGTCAGTGTGGCGCTCAGCCGGTCGAAATCATGACCCGGTGATCTTGTCGTAGTCGTCTGCGGTCTGTCGTAGCGTCTGTCGTGCCAGATCGAGCGCTCTCTCGGCATCTTCGAGGTTCGCGAGGTCTACGAATGCAATTGCGCTCCCGTCGTTCCACATCAAATCGAAATTGGCCACACGGATCGAATTTTCCTGAAGTGCTTTCAGTAACGTGAATTGCGCCATTGCGATGATCGCAAGATTATAAGTCCATTCTTCTTCGGTCCATTCCGGTGAATCGCAATGGCAATCCCAACCGAGCGAAATTGTTTCTGGAGTTGTCGGATCAATGCTCAACGAAATCGGTTCACTCATTGCTAGATCACTTCTCCGTTTCCGAGGTCTACCGGTGCGCGCTTGCGCTTTCGTTTGGGTGCGCTTTTCGTTGGTGCGCTCGGGTCGGTGTCGGAGGACGGGCCCGGCAAAGTCGGTGCGCCAGCATCCGATCTTTGTCCGGGAGGCGCTTGCGCCGGTCCGTCCTCTCCATATCCGAAGGATGAAGGTTCCCTGTAAGGGAACTTCTTACCTTCTTTACTTCCTAAAGCGTCATCGGATGACGTCAGCGGATTACTATCCGTGCCCTTGGGCTTCTTTCCTCGGGCCCACCGAGTAGCCAACGGGCAGTAGGGAAGCTGGCACTTCGAGTGATCTCCGGCGTTGTGCAGGCCCTGGCGCTCGGCCCCTCGTTCCCGAGCTTTCTGCTGGTTGAGCCGGTTCTGATCCCTACGCTCGATACGCTTCTCGGCTGTGGTTTGACCCGTCCAGTCGATCTGGTAATCATCGTCTTGTCGGGCGATGACACCAGCACCACTCAGGCGCACCAGGGACGCCCGAAACGACGAATATCCGACCTGAACGGCGACGATCCTCACTTCTTTTTTGGTGAGAAAACCTGAACTATTCTTCTCACGTGCATACTCGATCAGAGAGAAGTAGTAGCCGAGATCGGCCACCGTGCAGGACTCCTGAATCGTGCGAATCACGCGCCGAAACGCTTTGGTGTACGGGTCTCGGTCGGTGTGGGCGGTCACGTGGATATCGTCCATTCGTCATCACCCCACCTGATATCGAGTCCTTCGGCCAGTGTGTATCTTTTGCGCGCCATTCCCTTCTCGGTGACGTAGGCATCCTCGATCAGCACCCCTCGATTTACCAGCTTTTCGCGGACATTCTTTATGTCGTTCGCACTTCCTAGAACAGAGCGATATATATCAACCGCGTGCAATGGTCCGTCGAGCAGTAGATAAACCATTTGCCTGCTAATTGGAACTGTGTGGATCGAGTCAATGGCAATCATGAATTCGTCGCGGTTCATTTTCCTTTTCCTTCGCGGCGGCGCAATTGCTGGTAGTGGTTCTGGCACCTATTGCGGGTGCGCGCTTCTTTCTCGCAATCGAGGTGGACGCACAATGGTTTACCGTTTTCGGAATACTGCTCGATTGCTGCCAGCTCGACCGGCTCGGCTGCGGCGTAGATGAATTCGTTGGAATAGCGCCTGCCCTGACACTGTCCGATCGACTTCACCGCGGGGTCACCTTCCCCGCGTCGAGCAATGTATCCACGTCGGACTGCCGAATGCGCAGCGGCGCAGTGACTCCCGTACCGAGCTTGTATGCCGGTAGCTTGCCGCTGCGGACCCAGTTGCGAATGGTGTTGGGTGAGAGCTGCAGATCGTCGGCCACTTGGTCGACAGTGAGATAGGCGCTCATCAGTTCACCGGCTCGAGCCAGGCATCGAGATCTGTTCTGCGAATGCGGATCTGGCGACCGGCGCGCAGGGCCTTGAGCTTGCGACTGGCGATTGCCTTGCGGAGTGTGTCGACGTGGACACCGACGATTGCGGCAGCATCCTGCAGGGATAGGTATTCGGACATGGTTGTGCCTCACTGGGTTTCGAGTGTCAGCGCGGCTCCGAACAAGTGGACGCCAACCCATCCATGCTCGCGATGCGCCAGTGAGTGCCGCTGGCAGTCCTGGTTCGGCCCTCGAATGCGCCGCTCGTCCTACTCACCGATTACCCGGTTGGCTCGGGTTCGTTCGGCTCTACGGAGAACAATACCTATTCGATCGACGCTTTGCTCAACGGCTTTTTTACCGGGCATCGACGCAGCTCAGGCGGCTACGAATGGCCCTCAGATCCACGCTGAGCCACGATCTCGGCATCGGTGCGCGTCGGTGCCGGCGCTGCCGTTCGGTCGCTGAGTCTTCTGACTCACATCTCGTCGAGCTTGCGAGCGATCTCGGCGTCCAACTCGGCGGCGGCGTGCTGATAGATCAGCGCAGCGTCGACCGTGGCGTGACCGATCCGGCTCATGAGCTGTTTGGTCGTCGCGCCGGTCTGAGCGGCCAGCGTTGCTGCAGTGTGGCGCAGTTCGTGCGGTCGCAGATCCTCGATACCAGCAGCGTCTCCTGCTGCCCCTACCGCGCGCCGCAACGTCCAATCGGTCAGATATCCCTCGGGGCCACCTGCGCCGACGAACACGAGCGAGTCAGCGCCCGTCGCGGTGTACTGCTGCAGGTGCGCCAGGATCACCGGTCGGATGCGTTTGGGCACTTGCACATCACGGATACCGGCCTCGGTCTTCGGCGGTCCGAGATAGTAGACACCGGACCGGTACGTGACAGCTCGTTTGATCGACACGACAGAGGCGTCCTCGGCGATATCTCGGCGGCGCAGGCCTTTGAGTTCGCCAGGGCGCAGTCCGCACCAACCACCGATCAGCACTGCAGCTCGCAGCTCGTCCGGTGTGTTCTCGGCAACCGCGGTCAGTTGCGCAACGGTCAGGGCTCGAATCTTACGGGTCCGCTTGGCCACCATAGCTCGCTGCTCGACACACGGGTTCGCGGTGATCAGGTTCTCCCGCAATGCATCTCGGCAGATCGAGTGCAGCAAACCGTACGCATGAGCGCGCGCAGTCGGCTTGTCCAGCAACAGATTCGAGTACCACGCGCGAACCATCGTCACCGACAACTGTGAGAGCGCCACACTACCGAGCACCGGCACGATGTGATTCGCCAGCGTCTCCTCATAGCCCTTGCGGGTGCGCGGAGTGAGGGTGCGCTGAGAGATCCGGCGCTCGGCATACTCGGCCAGGGTGATCGAGCGTTGATCCTCGGTACCGGGCGGCGTCCACGTCCCTCGGTCGATCTTGCGGCGCTCGTCGGCCAGCCAGCCCTCGGCGTCGATCTTCGAGGCGAACGTCGTACCGGCAGGGCTCGGGGTGAACAGGGCCATCTGGTGCAGGTAGCTCGCTCGGTAGCGCCCGCTCGGCAGCTTGGCCACTCTCCCCCACCCTCGGCGCGCTCGCGGCTTGTCAGGTCTGCTCACGTCGATCTCCGTTGCATCTGCGTTGAACAACGACTCAGATTCTTACGTACTCGATCCGACCCGTTCTACTGGACTGGACCATACCGACACCAGGTCAGCAGCACAATCGGTCATCTGACCAGCCACAACATAAAGAGAGCACGGCTTATTCGAATCCTGCCGGGGGCACACTCTGACCAGCACGAACACGTGACGCCTCGGCCCACTGTGGTTGACTCGACGGTAACGAAGGGTCACACGTGCATCAGCTCACTCTCGGAGTCCTCTCACGTTCACGCAAGCCGAATGAGCGGCGACTGCCGATTCATCCACTTCATCTCGATCGCATCGATGCCGACATCCGAGCCCGCATGTTTCTCGAATCGGGCTACGGCGAACCGTTCGGAATCT
This sequence comes from Rhodococcus sp. 06-470-2, assembly GCF_002258235.1. Classification (NCBI taxonomy): domain Bacteria; kingdom Bacillati; phylum Actinomycetota; class Actinomycetes; order Mycobacteriales; family Nocardiaceae; genus Rhodococcus; species Rhodococcus sp. 06-470-2. The sequence goes on from NZ_NOYB01000004.1 coordinate 145,219, forward strand.
CCGACGAACATCTGGCCACCCAGGTAGCGGGCATTCACACGCGCGACGAACTCATCGCTCGCTGCGATGTGATCCTGCTGCCGAAGCCGCAGGCCGAGGATCTCGCCGCGCTTCGCCCCGGGCAGACCCTGTGGGGTTGGCCGCACTGCGTCCAGGATCGAGCCCTCACCCAGATCGCCGTCGAACGCAAACTGACACTGATCGCGTTCGAGGCCATGAACCACTGGACGCAGGACGGCTGGTTCAATCTCCATGTGTTCCACAAGAACAACGAATTGGCCGGCTACTGCTCGGTGCTGCACGCACTGCAGCTGATCGGTTCCACGGGCGATTACGGCCGACGGTTGCGTGCCGCGGTCATCGGTTTCGGGGCCACGGCCCGCGGTGCCGTCACCGCTCTGAACGCGCACGGCATCCACGACGTCGACGTCCTGACACAACGCGGTGTCACGGCCGTCGGTTCGCCCATTCATTCGGCCAACATCGTGAACTTCGATCTCGACGACGCCGATCCCCGACGAAGCCGAGCTCTCACGCCCGAGGGACGGGTGCCGCTGTCCCGGTTCCTCGCCGACCACGACGTGATCGTCAATTGTGTTCTGCAGGACACCAATGCACCGTTGACGTTCCTGACGAACGACGATCTACCCACTCTCGCACCGGGAACTCTCGTGGTCGACGTCTCCTGCGACGAGGGAATGGGCTTCGAATGGGCCAGACCCACCTCGTTCACCGATCCCATGTTCACCGTCGGCGACAACGTCAAGTACTACGCCGTCGACCACAGCCCGTCCTATCTGTGGAACTCGGCCACCTGGGAGATCAGCGAATCGTTGCTGCCGTACCTGCGAACCGTCCTCGACGGCCCCTCGGCCTGGAGCCGTGATGCCACCATCGAGCGATCGATCGAGATCAGGAGCGGCGTCATCGTCAACCCCAATATCCTTGCGTTCCAACACCGCAGTGCGGAGTACCCGCACACCGCCGCATGAACGAGGACGCAGCGTCGATCATCGGCTGGACCGAGGACGGTAGCGAGCGGACGTCTCGCTGGCAGTCCGAGAACGGCGCTCCCCCACCGCGCGTGGTGCGGATCGTGAACGATTCGACCACCGCCGACGTGGCGTACAAGATGGCCACGATCGGTGAGGCGTTGTTGTGGCGCGGCGATTACAACAACGCACGACAGCTGTTGACGGCGATGGCCCGGCGGGTACCGGCAGCGAAACACCTGCCGGCCGCGTCGGGTGCGGAGCGGTTCCATCTGCACCGCCAGTATCAAGCGCGACGTGCGCGAGTGCTGGGAATGCTTCTGGTGGAACTCGATTCGGATGTCCGTCTCGATCTCGGCCGGGCACCGGACGTGCGGGCGGCCGTGACGGACGCTCTCGGCCCGGACGCCGCGCCGTGCGTGCTGTCGTTGCGCGAACTGCTCGGGATGGTCGGCGCACACGAGTGGCGACGCAAGGGCGTCTTCGTTCCGGCGCTCGACGCCTCGATCCATCCGCACTACGGAGTCTTCTCCCCTGTCCGCGGCGAGTACGTTCGGCTCGTCGCCGACGCCCCGCTGCCGGACACGGACCGAGCGTTCGACATCGGCACCGGCTCGGGCGTGCTGGCTGCGGTACTCGCCCGGCGCGGGGTGACCTCGGTGGTCGCGACCGACAAGGATCCGCGGTCGGTCGCGTGCGCACGAGCCAACATCGATGCTCTCGGGTACGCCGATCGAGTCGAGGTGGTGCAGGCCGACATCTTCCCGTCCGGCCGCGCGGGACTGATCGTGTGCAATCCGCCCTGGATCCCCACGAAACCGACATCGGGCATCGAACATGCGGTGTACGACCCCGGGTCTCGAATGCTCAAATCCTTCCTGAGCCGGCTCCGCGGGCACCTGACGCCTGACGGTGAAGCATGGCTGGTGGTTTCCGACCTCGCCGAACTGCTCGAACTGGTCACTCGCGCAGACCTTCTCACCGCCATCGACGCTGCGGGTCTGGCCGTCGTCGGCCGCACCGACACCACCCCGACGCACTCACGCGTCACCGACAGCTCCGATGTGCTGCACGAGGCGCGCTCGCGCGAGACCACGTCGTTGTGGCGGCTGCGCGCACGCTGAGCGTGGACACACGACAGCGCCGCCCGAGTGATGCTCGGGCGGCGCTGCGTCGATCTTGTACCGCTCTACCGTTCGCGGGCCTCGAACTCACCGTTGATCACGGTGCCCAGCGGGGCGTCACGCTCCGCCTTCTTCGCGGCCTCGCGCATCTCGATTCCGTCGGTGATCAGGTCACCGATTTCACGAGTGACGTCGCGGACGGCTCCGGCGATGATCACCACGATCCGGCCGACGTGAGTCGCGGCAGATTCGGTGAATTCCTGCACGGTGTCCTTGTTGCGCTCGAACTTTCCTACCAACAGGACCGCCCCCTTCGAAGTCGTCACGCTGCGCTGGTCTTCTTACGCTCGACGATAACACCGGCCGGAGCCGCCGATCCCGTGAGCGAATTGGGCAGCGCGAGCTTGAAGATCTTGCCCCACACGGTGCCGATCTGGTGGAAGAAGCCGCCGGTGTTGTACGGCAGATCGTACTTCTCGCACAGGGCCTTGACCTCGGGCGCGATCTGCGGGTACCGATGCGCAGGCAGGTCGGGGAACAGATGGTGCTCGATCTGGTGCGAGAGGTTGCCCGACATGATGTGGAACAGCGGGGTGCCCTCGATGTTGGCCGAACCCAGCATCTGGCGCACGTACCACTCGCCGCGGGTCTCCTCTGCGGTCTCTTCCTGGCTGAACGTCTGAACTCCGGTCGGGAAGTGTCCACAGAAGATGATCGAGTAGGTCCACACGTTGCGGATGAGGTTCGCGGCCACGTTACCGACCACGGTCGAGACGAAGAACGGCCCGGTCAGCGCCGGGAAGATCACGTAGTCCTTGAGCGCCTGCTTGCCCGCCTTGCGCCACATGCCCTGCAGCAGCGGCTTCACGTCGTGCCACTTGCGCTTGCCCGCCACGATGTTCTCGGTTTCGAGGTCGTGCAGCATCACGCCCCACTCGAAGAACGTCATCAGCAGGAACGCGTAGACCGGGTTACCGAGGTAGTACGGGTTCCACTTCTGCTCCTGGTCCATCCGCAGCACGCCGTAACCGATGTCGCGGTCCATGCCCACGATGTTGGTGAAGGTGTGGTGCATGTAGTTGTGCGAATGCTTCCACTGATCCGCCGGGCAGACGGTGTCCCACTCGAACACCTCGGAGTTCAGGCCGGGCTCACGCATCCAGTCGTACTGGCCGTGCATGACGTTGTGGCCGATCTCCATGTTGTCCAGGATCTTCGCAACACCGAGGGCACCGACTCCGGCCAGCCACGCAGGCGGCAGGAAGGGCAGGTACATCAGTGCGCGTCCGGTGATCTCGAGTCCGCGCTGGGCCTTGATGATCTTGTAGATGTATTCGCGGTCCTCGTCGCCGAGCTTGGCGACGGTGCGGGCGCGCAGATCGTCGAGCTCGCGGCCGAGTTCCTGGACCTGTTCGTAGGTCAGCACGGTCGGCTCGTCCGGCAACGTCTCGTTGCGGCGGAAGGGAAGGACTGTGGTGGGCAGGATCGAGAGAATCGTTCCGAGCATCTGCTGGTCTCCAATTCGATCGGGTCGAGATGGGTCTGGACTGTCGGTCTCAGGGGTGGATCTAGATGTCGATGTCGACGTCGCCCACGGCAACGGACACGCACAGCTGGATCTTCTTGTCGGATTCGGTGTCGGTCTCACCGGTCTTGATGTTCTTGGTGCAGCCGGACTTCTTCACCGAGGTGCAGGTGAAGCAAATTCCCATCCGGCATCCGTTCGCCGGTGAGAGGCCCGCCGCCTCGGCCTGTTCGAGCAGCGTCTCGCCGTCGTTCTCCGAGGTCACATCGCTGCCGGAGAACGTCGTGGTTCCGGTGACGTCGTCACTGACGGTGGCGAACGAGGGCGTGAATTCCTCGAGGTGCAGCCGCTCGCTCAATCCTGCGTCGTCGAAGAACGACGTCACGCCCTTCATGAGCCCAGGAGGTCCGCACAGGAAGGTGTCGGCCTCGGCGAACCACGGGGCCACTGCGTCGAGATGTTCCTGGCCGAAGAACCCGTACAGGTCGCCGCCCGTCTTCTGCTCGGTGTACGCGAAGACGATGTTCACGTTCTCGTGCTCTGCGGCGATCTTCTCCAGGTCCTTCTTGTACGCCACGTCGTTCTCGGTGAACGCGTAGTGCAGGAAGGTCAGGTCGCTGCTGTACCCCTCGTCCAGCAGCGACCTGAGCATCGACAGCACCGGCGTGATGCCGCTGCCACCGCTGATCAGCAACGTCTTCGCCGGGCGTGGTTCGGGAAGCTCGAACGTGCCGTCCGCCTGAGACAGGCTGACCACCAGACCGACGTGCGCGTTCTTGTGCAGGTACTGCGAGACCAGCCCCTCGGGATGCGCCTTGATCGTCAGTTCGATCCGGCCGTCCTTGCGGTACTGCGAGCAGGCAGGCGAATAGCAGCGGGTGTGACGAACACCGTCGATCACGACGCCGACTTGAACGAACTGGCCGGCCTTGAATCCCTTCCACTGACGCGTGGGGCGGATGGTGAGAGTCAACGATTCTTCGGTGGACCGGTGTATCGCAGTGACCTCACCGCGCAGGTCTCGAACGGTCGTCATGGGATCGACCAGTTCGAGGTACCGGTCGAGCGCGTGGGGTGTGGCCATGGCCTCGAACAGGGAAAGAAGCGAGAACTTGCGCAAACCCGAGGTTCGCGGCGGACGTTCTTGAAGCGTCATTCCATCCTCCCTAACCGGATCGAAACCTACGACCCATTCAGTGAACGATTGTGCACTAACATGAGTGTGGCAGAGCGACACCGGTACCTGTCAACGTTTATGTGACAGCCGTTACAGAGCGAATCGACCGTTCCGTGGGTGTCGGGAAGGAACCGGAAGGGAGATCACAGAATGCGCGCCCATAAACTGGACGTTGTGACAGAACCGGGGACCCGTGCCGAGCGCAAGGAACGCACGCGTCAGGCATTGATCGAGGGCACCCTCGACCTGCTACGCGAGCGCTCTTTCGCCAGCGTCAGCCTGCGTGAGGTCGCCCGATCCGCCGGCATCGTCCCCACCGCGTTCTACCGACACTTCGCGTCCATGGAGGACCTCGGCGTCGCGCTCGTCGAGGACAGCATGCGCATGCTGCGGCAGATGCTGCGCGACGCTCGACGCAACCCGAGCGCCACGACCGCCACCGAATCCTTCGGCATCCTGGTCCGCCAGGTTCGTACCCACGAGGATCAGTTCCGATTTCTCAGTCGTGAACGGTACGGCGGCGTCACCGAGGTGCGGCGCGCCTTCGCCACCGAGCTACGCCTGTTCGTCAGCGAGCTGACCATCGACCTCTCCCGCATGCCCGGCCTCGAGCAGTGGGACGTCGCCGACCTCGAGATGACGGCCGACCTACTCGTCTCGACGATGCTCACCGCGGTGGTCGGACTGTTGGAAATCGACAGGCCGGGTAGTCAGAACGAGAAGGACCTGATTCAGCGGACCGAGAAGCAGATCCGCATGATCATGCTCGGAATGAGCCGATGGGAACCACGACGGGCTTGACCGTTCGAGAACGAGACGGCCGCGAAGGGATGTTCATGACCGAGGTACGAGTCGGCGAGTACGTGTTCGACGTTGCGATATCGGGTCCGTCGGACGGTGTTCCGGTGGTTGCACTGCACGGCTTTCCGCAGACCAACGCGTCGTGGACCGCGGTGACGCCAGGCTTGGTGGACGCAGGCTGTCGTGTGATCGCCCCGAACCAGCGGGGCTACTCCCCCGGTGCCCGCCCGATCGGTGTCGAGCACTATCGCATCGAACGTCTCACCGGCGACGTTCTCGGCCTGCTCGACGCACTCGAGGTGCCCTCGGCGCATCTGGTCGGACACGACTGGGGTGCGGTGGTCGCCTGGCACGTGGCGGCCGAGCATCCGGACCGCGTGCGCACGCTCACCACGGCGTCGGTCCCGCATTCGGCTGCATTCAACTGGGCCATCCGTGAGGATCCGGATCAGCAGGAGCGGTCGAAGTACTTCGGCCTGCTTCGGGAGCCGGAGAAGGCCGAGCGAGTTCTGGTGGAGAACGACGCGCAGCGTCTGCGCGCGATGTTCGGTGCCGAGAGCCTCGACGACGAGTACGTTCGTCATCTCACCGTCCCCGGGGCGCTGACGGCCGCATCGAGTTGGTATGCCGCGATGACCAGAGAGTTCGCGAACCTGCTGCCGGTGACCGTGCCCACCACATACGTCTGGAGCAACGGCGACACCGCCATCGGTCGAGCGGGAGCGGAGCGCTGCGGCGAATTCGTCGATGCACCATACCGATTCGTCGAACTGGACGGCATCTCGCACTGGATCCCGGAGGAAGCCCCACGGGAACTCACGGCCGAGATCCTGGCCCGTATCGACTCCGTTCAGACCTGATCCGGAGCCCGCACCTTCAGCAACGCCAGCAGACCGGCAGCGAGAACGATGATCAACCCGGCGATACCCGCGCGGTCGGCGTCGAACATCCACACGAACAGGCCGAACAGAGACGGTGCGAGGAACGACGCGGCACGACCCGTCGTCGCGAACAGTCCGAAGAACTGACCTTCTCGTCCCGGCGGAGCCAACCGGGCCAGGAAGGTGCGAGCGGACGACTGCGCTGGTCCGACGAACAGGCACAGGATCAGCCCGAAGATCCAGAACATCGTCGGTCCCGAGACGAACAGCAGAACGGTTCCGGCCGCGATCATGGACGTGAGCGAGAAGACGATGACCTTCTTGGGTCCGATTCTGTCGTCGAACCGCCCGGCGACGATGGCACCGAGGCCTGCGATGACGTTGGCGGCGACGCCGAACAGCAGAACGTCACCCGCACCGATGCCGTAGACACTGACGGCGAGAACGGCCCCGAAGGTGAAGACACCTGCAAGTCCGTCTCGGAACAGTGCACTGGCGATCAGGTAGTACACGGCGCGCCGGTCTGCGCTCCACAGCTCACGGACATCGCGAAACAGAACACGGTACGAGGCCGCGAACCCGGCTTCGGCGGCCTTCGGATCGGCGACGGCTCGCGGCACTTCGGGAACGGAGAACATCACCGGGACGGCCGAGACGGCGAACCACACGGCAGCGAGCAGCGCGACGAGTCGGATGTTGAGTCCACCGTCGGTACTCAGACCCAGAACCCCGCGGGTGTCGCCGTCGCCGGCGATGAAGCCGACGTAGCACAGAAGCAGCAGTACGATTCCGCCGAAATAGCCCATGGACCAACCGAACCCGGATACCCGGCCGATGTTCTCCGGCGTGGAGACCTGCCGCAGCATCGAGTTGTAGGGGATGCTGGCCAGCTCGAACATGATGGACCCGAGACCGAGCAGCAGCAGGCCCAGCCAGAGATAGTGGTAGTCGTCTCGGACGAAGAACAGGCCTGCCATGGCGACGACCGTCAGCGTGGTCAACACTCCGAGCAGCCACTTGCGTTTGCCACGCGCGTCGAAGTATTGCCCGCAGACCGGTGCGAGGAGCGCGATCACAACGCTGGACACGGCAATTGTCCAACTGAACCAGGTGGTGGCCGAGATCGAACCGGGTAGGTCGTCGCCGACTGCATCGGTGAGATACACCGAGAACACGAACGTGAGAACAACGGCGTTGAACGCCGCCGAGCCCCAGTCCCAGAACCCCCAGGCGGTGACCTGCTTGCGCGTTGTGGCGACTCCGACGACAGCGGCCTCCGGCTGGGTTCCCATGTTTGGCAACACTAGTCCGCGTCGGACTCGCGCCCAGGTGCACCTAGTTGCATAAGCACCGCGTTGCATACATACTCTCGGGTGTGGCTTTGGAACACGCGATCCTGGTTTCCCTGACCGAGCTCAGCGGCTCGGGATACGAGCTCGCCCGTCGCTTCGACAAGTCCATCGGGTTCTTCTGGAGCGCAACGCATCAGCAGATCTATCGGACTCTGACGAGAATGGGCGGGGCCGGGTGGATCACCGGCGAGGCGGTCGCGCAGGACGGCAGGCCGGACAAGAAGGTGTACTCCGTCAGCGCTGCGGGCCGGGCCGAACTCGACCGCTGGATCGCCGCGCCGACCGACCCTTCGCAATTACGCGAGGAGCTGGCCGTCAAGATCCGCGGTGCGGCCAACGGCGACATCGAGGCTCTCAAGGTCGAGGTCGCCCGCCATCGCGATGTACATGCCACCCGCCTCGACGTCTATCGACTGATCGAGAAACAGGATTTTCCGGCTCCCGCTGCCCTCACCGGCACCGCGCTGCATCAATATCTGGTGCTGCGCGGCGGAATTCGCGTCGAAGAAGGATTCACCGAGTGGTGCACCGAGGTATTGGAGAAGCTGTGACGATCGAGCAGACCGCTGGCCCGTATCCGATTCTGTTGTCGCCGTTGGATGTCGGCGCAACCACGCTGAAGAACCGCGTGATCATGGGATCGATTCACACCGGCCTCGAAGATCGCGCCCGCGACACCGGCCGATTGGCGGCCTACTTCGCCGAGCGTGCCCGCGGCGGAGTCGCACTCATCATCACCGGGGGTTATGCCCCCAATCGCACCGGCTGGCTGTTGCCGTTCGGGGCCAAGCTGACCAATCGCATCGAAGCCCGCCGACATCGACGGATCACCGCTGCCGTGCACCGCGAGGGCGGCAAGATCGCACTGCAGATCCTTCATGCCGGGCGCTATTCCTATCAGCCGCTGAGCGTCTCGGCGTCGTCGATCAAGGCCCCCATCAACCCTTTTCGGCCCAGGCGACTGACCTCGCGGGGCGTCCGCTGGCAAATCCGCAACTTCGTGCGCTGCGCTCGGCTCGCCCAGAGCGCCGGATACGACGGTGTCGAGATCATGGGCGGTGAAGGCTACTTCATCAACCAGTTCCTCTCCGAGCGCACCAACAAGCGACGAGACGAGTGGGGCGGTTCGGCGGAGAACCGCCGGCGAATGGCCGTGGAGATCGTGCGGCAGACGAGGGCGGCCGTGGGCCCGGACTTCCTCATCGTGTTCCGGCTGTCGATGGCCGATCTGGTGGAGCAGGGCCAGAGTTGGAACGACATCGTCGCACTGGCGCAGGACGTCGAAGCCGCGGGTGCGAACATCATCAACACCGACATCGGCTGGCACGAGTCGCGAGTGCCGACCATCGTCACCTCGGTACCGCGGGCTGCATTCGCGGACATCACCGGCAAGCTCGAGAAGCACGTGGCCATCCCCGTCGCCGCGTCCAATCGCATCAACATGCCCGAGATCGCCGAGAACATCCTCGCCCGCGGCGACGCACAGTTGATCGCGATGGCCAGGCCGATGCTCGCAGATCCGTTCTGGGTCGAGAAGGCCGCGACCGACTCGGCGGACCGGATCAACACCTGCATTGCCTGCAATCAGGCCTGCCTCGACCACGCGTTCGTCCACAAGAAGGTCTCCTGCCTGGTCAATCCTCGTGCCGGACGTGAGATCGACCTGCAGCTGCTGCCGACGAAGAAGACCAAGAAGGTCGCGGTCGTCGGAGCCGGACCCGCAGGCCTGGCTGCCGCACTCAATCTCGCGCAACGCGGACATGCCGTCAGCCTGTTCGAGGCCAGAAGCGAGATCGGTGGACAGTTCGGTATCGCGCGGCTCATTCCCGGCAAGGAGGAATTCGCCGAGACCATCCGGTATTTCTCGAGCGCACTGCGCTCCGCCGACGTCGCAATGCACCTCGACACCAGGGTCACCGCCGCAGAACTGGTCGCGGGCGAGTTCGACGAGGTGGTACTCGCCACCGGCGTCACTCCCCGGATTCCGAACATCCCCGGCATCGAGCATCCGTCGGTGCTGTCGTACGCAGAACTGGTGCGCGACGGCAGGCCCGTCGGCGATCGGGTCGCGGTCATCGGTGCCGGCGGTATCGGTATCGACATCTCCGAGTTCCTCACCACCGACGCCTCCCCCACGTTGGATCTGAAGGAATGGAAGCAGGAATGGGGCGTCACCGAGCCCGAGGCCGCGCCGGGGGCGTTGACGACTCCGGTGCCCGCACCGTCTCCGCGTGAGGTGTACCTACTGCAACGCAAGTCGGGACGCATCGGGGCCGGGCTGGCGAAGACGACCGGTTGGGTCCATCGCGCTGCGCTGAAAGCCAAAGGTGTGCATCAGCTCTCGGGCGTCAACTACGAGAAGATCGACGACGCGGGGCTGCACATCTCCTTCGGTGACAAGCACGAACGGTCGCGCGTTCTCGAGGTCGACACCATCGTGATCTGCGCGGGCCAGGAGTCGGTACGCGACCTGGTCGACGAACTGAAGGCCGCGGGGACCACCACACACGTCATCGGCGGTGCGGACGTCGCAGCGGAGCTCGACGCCAAGAGGGCCATCGAGCAAGGCACCCGGCTCGCGGCCACGATCTGATCTTTTCCGCTAGCCTGTCTCACCGTGAGCCTGCCCAAGCCCAGTCCAGATGCCCGCGCCGTCGTCACCGGAGCCTCCTCCGGAATCGGTGAAGCCCTGGCCACCGAACTCGCCGCCCGTGGACATTCCCTGATCGTGGTGGCCCGACGCGGCGAGCTGCTCGAGGCATTGGCTGCCAAGCTCACAGCCGAGCACGGCGTGACCGTCGAGGTGCGTCAGTCGGATCTGTCGAATCGTCAGCAGCGACAGGAACTGGTCACCGAGCTGGCCGAGCGCGAGATCTCGATCCTGTGCAACAACGCGGGTATCGCGACGTTCGGACCGGTGGCCGGTCTCGATCCAGCGCACGAGCGTGATCAGGTCGAGCTCAATGCCGTTGCGGTACACGACCTCACGTTGGCCGTCATGCCCGGCATGATCGGCCGCGGAGCAGGTGGAATCCTCATCACCGGTTCGGCGGCAGGCAACATGGCCATCCCCAACAATGCGACGTACGCCGCGACCAAGGCCTTCGTCAACACGTTCTCCGAATCGCTCCGCGGTGAGCTCGCGGGCACCGGCGTCAACGTCACCCTGCTGGCTCCGGGACCGGTCCGCACCGAGACACCCGATCCGGCCGAGGCCTCGATCGTGGACAAGATGGTTCCCGACTTTCTGTGGATCGACAGCGCCTACACCGCGAAGCTGTCCCTCGACGGCCTGGCGAAGAACAAGATGCGCGTCGTACCGGGCCTGCTCAGCAAGGGCATGTCGGCGGCCGGGCAGTACAGCCCGCGTAGCATCTCCGCTCCGATCATCGGCAGCTTCTACAAGAAGCTGGGCAACTGATCTCAGCGCCTGCGGCGACGTCCGGTCCCGAAGATGCTGCGCGAAATTTCCCGCCCGGCAGCCGAGGCGGCCGAGCGGAGAAAGCTCTTGACGGCAGGGTTGCCCATGATGCGCTCGGCAGCCGACGGGCCGTCCGGCTCGCTCGGCGGTAGATCCGGCAGATCGGCCGGCAGCGGCGGGATGTCGAACTTCTCGGCCGGAGCGGGCGCGTTGGCCACGCGAGCGTTCATCCGCTCGTAGGCCGACTCACGATCGACCGTTTCCCGGTACTTCGCGGACAGTGTGCTCGACGACGCGGCCGCCGCGATGGCGTCGTTGCCGATGGTGTCCATCAACGAGCGCGGCGGGCGAATCTTGGTCCAGGCCACGGGCGTCGGGGCACCTTTCTCCGAAAGCACCGTCACGATGGCCTCGCCGGTACCCAAGGACGTCAGTGCCTTCTCGAGGTCGTAGGCGTCGGTCTTGGGGTACGTGCGCACCGTCTTGTTCAACGCCTTCTGATCATCGGGTGTGAAGGCGCGCAGTGCGTGCTGAATTCGCGCTCCCAACTGGGAGAGAACGTCGTTGGGGACGTCGGTGGGTAGCTGCGTGCAGAAGAAGACGCCGACCCCCTTCGAGCGGATGAGCTTGACGGTCTGCTCCACCTGCTGCAGAAATGCTTTCGACGCGTCGGCGAACAGCAGGTGCGCCTCGTCGAAGATGAAGACCAGCTTGGGTTTGTCGACATCGCCCACCTCGGGCAGAGTCTGGAACAGGTCGGCCAGCACCCACATCAGGAAGGTGGAGAACATCACCGGCCGTGCTGCCTGCGCTCCGAGCTCGAACAGCGTGATGACGCCCCGTCCGTCCGGCCCGACTCGCAGCAGGTCCTCGGTCTCGAGCTCGGGCTCGCCGAAGAAGGTGTCGCCGCCGTCTGCTTCGAGGTTGACCAGCGCGCGCAGAATGACGCCTGCGGTTGCCGAGGAGACGCCGCCGATGCCTTTCAGGTCGGCCTTGCCCTCGTCGCTGGTCAGGTGCATGATCACCGATCGCAGGTCCTTGAGATCGAGCAGGGCGAGCCCCTGAGAATCGGCCCAGTGGAAGATCAAGCCCAGGGTGGATTCCTGAGTGGTGTTCAGCCCCAACACTTTACTGAGCAGAATCGGCCCGAAGGCGGTGATGGTGGCGCGGACCGGTACCCCGATTCCCTCGGTGCCGAGCGAGAGAAACTCCACCGGATGGCCGGTGGGAGCCCAGTCCGCAATACCGGTGTCCGCTGCTCGGCTGCGAATCTTCTCGTTGTCCGCTCCTGGCTTCGACAGGCCCGACAGGTCACCTTTGACGTCGGCCATGACCACGGGGACGCCTGCGGCGCACAGCTGTTCGGCAATACCCTGCAACGTCTTGGTCTTTCCGGTTCCGGTGGCTCCGGCCACGAGGCCGTGTCTGTTCAACGTGGCCAACGGGATTCGGATGCGGGCAGACGGATCGGTGACGCCGTCCAGCACCACGGTTCCCAATTCCAACGCGGCGCCCTCCGAGGCGTATCCGGCGGCGATCTCGGCGGCTCTGCCGGTCGATGCCTGCGGCTGCCCCTTTTCCGCAGCCAGCGCTTCGGCTTCGGCGGCGTCGGCGGCGGCCAGCGCTTCGGCTGCGACCCGTGCTGCTTCGACGGCTGCGGCTTTGGCTGCCTTCGCCTTCTCTGCCGGGCTGAGCGTAGGTTCCGGCTGCGTCGGGTCGACTGTCATGTCCGCGTCCTCCATGAACGTGTGCTGATGCTGATCTGGCTCGATCGCCACCGCAAACCCTAGTGGCATCGCAGCTCGCACTAGTGTGGTGCGAGTGCAGGACAAACTCGTGTGGATCGATTGTGAAATGACCGGCTTGGACCTGAGCAAGGACAAGCTGATCGAAATTGCGGCGCTGGTGACCGACAGTGAGCTCAACATCCTCGGGGAGGGTGTCGACATCGTCATCCACGCCGACGACGACGCGTTGGCGAACATGCCTGCCGTCGTCACCGACATGCACGCCAAGTCGGGCTTGACCGACGAGGTGCGGGCGTCGACGGTGACGCTGGAGGAAGCCGAGCAGCGCGTTCTGGCGTATATCAAGGAGCATGTCCCGGTGGCCGGGACCGTTCCACTCGCCGGAAACTCGATCGCGACCGATCGCGGGTTCATCTCCCGCGACATGACCGCGCTCGACACCTACCTCCACTACCGCATGATCGACGTGAGCTCCATCAAGGAACTCTCCCGCCGGTGGTACCCGCGGATCTACTACGGACAGCCTCCCAAGGGCCTTGCCCACCGGGCTCTGGCAGACATCAAGGAGTCGATCAAAGAGCTGCAGTACTACCGCCGCACGGCATTCGTGGCGCAGCCAGGGCCCTCTACCAGCGATATCGCCGCGGTCGTTCACGATCTCGACACGCAAGCAGGGGCGGATTAGCAACCCGGGATTCAACCCGCTAGTATTGTCGACGCTGCTGATGGAGAGCCCGAAACGGTTCTGCTGATGCGCATATGGTGGGTGTAGTTCAGCTGGTAGAGCACCAGGTTGTGATCCTGGGTGTCGCGGGTTCGAGTCCCGTCACTCACCCCATACGAACAAGGCCGGTCTCCTCGCGAGACCGGCCTTTTTCGTGCGTCCATCACCCAGCCCAGAGGGCCGCCCCGTCACCCCCACATCCACCCTGACCTCGAATTACGTTGTTGTAATTCAACTTTCAGGTTTCCTGTGGGGTTAATGTGACGTACGGTTACCAATGGCACTTTTGGGGAAGAAAAGTACCAATGTGATTCATGTGTTTTTTGCTACGTGAGTTCAGCGTGCCCCGAAGCGTCACCGAACATGTTCTTACGTCCTGCGCGCACCCATCCGACGGTGCGCGGAGGACGCAGACGAGGAGGCTTTTCGTGGGTCGCAGAATGCACAGAGTCATAGCGGGTTCGATCTTGTCGGCAGCACTGTGCATCGGCACAACCGGCGTGCTCAGCCCGGCGGTGGCCACCGCTCAACCCACGATCGAACTACCTCAGATCCCCATACCGCAGCCCGATGCGCAGCAACGGGCCGCCATTCTCGCTGCCGTTCTCGACGCCACAGGCGTGCTCATCAATCAGGTCGCAGCCATCGTTCTGGACAGCGACGTTCTCTCTGCACCCGACGTCGCCGACGCACCGTCCACGGCAGACCTGCCCGAGATCGAACTCCCGACCGCGCCCCCGACCGTGGGGCTCGGCGGGGCGGTGCTCCCCATCGACGCGGGCAAGTACCGCATCAGTTCGGGCTACGGCGGACGTAACAACCCGACCGGTAACGGAGCGCAGTACCACCAGGGCGTGGACTTCGCCGCAGACAGCGGAACGCCCATCCACGCGGTGACCGGTGGAACCGTCGTTCAAGCCGGAGACGCAGGCGACGGCTACGGCAAGCTCGTCCGAGTCAAGAGCGGCAACACCGAGACCTACTATGGCCACCAATCCAGCATCGCCGTCGCCGTCGGAGACGAAGTGGCACCGGGCGACGTACTCGGCGCAGTCGGCAGTACCGGAAATTCGACCGGACCGCATCTGCACTTCGAGGTACGCAACAACGGTTCGAGCATCGAACCGGTGGCGTACCTGAAGACCCTGGGTATCGACCCGTCGTTGTACCAGACTCGCGACCGTAGCTGATGCGGCCGGGCCGGGTCCGAGATCAGACGGTGGTGGCGTTCCCGGCTTTCCACTCGTCCCACGGGATATTCCAGTCACCGAGGCCATCGGTACCCGACAACGTTCCGCCGACGGTGTTCTTCACGACGACGATGTCGCCGCGCTTGGTGTTGTCGTAGACCCACTTCGCGTTGGTGGGACTCAGGTTCAGGCACCCGTGCGAGGCGTTGGAATAACCCTGCTGTCCCACCGACCACGGTGCGGAGTGGAAGAAGATGCCGCTGTAGGACATTCGCGTCGCCCAGTCGACCGGAGTGCGGTATCCGCTGGACGAATTCACCGGCACGCCGTAGGTCGACGAATCCATCACGAGATGCTCGAAGCGGTCGCCGATAATGTAGACCCCGTTGTCGGTGGGGGTGCTGTCCTTGCCCATCGACGTCGGCATGGTGATGACGTCCTGGCCGTTGACGTTGAACGTCACCTGCTTGGTGTTGTCGTCGGCGGTGGCGATGACGGCGTCACCGATCGTGAACGACGTCGTGGCGTTCTCCTGGCCGAAGATGTCGTCACCGAGATCGCGCCCGTACACGTTCACCGCCACGTCGACCTTGGTGCCCGGTGCCCAGTAGTTCTGCGGACGCCAGCGAACTTCTTTGTTGTTGACCCAGTAGAACGCGCCCTCGACGGCGGGCGTGGTGGTGACGGTGATCGCGTTCTGCGCAGCGATCTTGTCGGTGATCGGTTCGTCGAACTGAACCGCGACGGGCTGCCCGATACCCACGACGTCGCCGGGGTTCGGCAATACGTAGGGCTTGGTGAAGTTGCCGGGTTGGCTGGTGGTGAAGCTCGATACGGTGCTCGACGCTCCCCCGAGTCCGTATGCGTCGGCCTGAACTCGGTATTCGCGGTCGTAGCCGAGCGGTTCGGTGTTGGTCCACGACAATCCGTCGGGCGAGATCGCACCCGAGACCGGCTCGCCCTCCGGGTTGAGCATGGTCACCGAGGACAATTTGCCGTCGGCGACCGAGACGGTCACCGGGTCCGCCGGCGAGAATCCGACGGCACCGTCGAGAACGCTGGAGGTCAGCTTCGGCTTCATCAGCTCGGTCATCGGGTTGGAATCGATCGGCACCGACGGTTCGGAGATGTCCGAAGCAGAACTACATCCCGACAGGACTGCCACCGAAGCAACCACTCCCACCGCGGCGATGACGAATCCGCAATACACCCTCATGAACCACACCACTTCCCACTTCGTGCCCGACCGGGACGATTGTGCCAGCGAAGAATCGGACACTCCACTCGACAGCCCGTTCGATGAGTAACGTTCGAGTACCAATCGCAGACCGGGAAGTTCGTGTTACCTCACGTCCGCTTCCTGCGTTCCTCGGGCGCGCATCACCGCCTTCGGCGGAGCACGGTGAGGACAACGTCATATCCGGCTAACTGAGGTGTAATGACGGCGCACCCTGGGCCGGGCACTGTGGAATGCATGGTCACCACGGTGAAGACACTCTGCGCGTACTGCGGCGTGGGATGCGGCATGGTGCTCGAGGTCGGCGGCCCATCCCTGACCTCCGATACCACCACGACCAGGCCTGTCGTCACCAAATCCGTCGGCGACAAGTCTCACCCGGCCAACTTCGGCCGACTGTGCACCAAGGGAACCACCACCGCGGACATGCTCGCCGGACCCGGACGGCTCGAGAAGGCTCGGATCCGGCACAGCCGCGGCGAGCGCCCGGAGAGCACGGACACGTCGGTGGCGATCAACGACACCGCCCGGCGGCTGCGAGCGATCATCGACGAACACGGTCCCGATGCGCTCGCGCTGTACGTCTCGGGGCAGATGTCGATCGAGGCCCAGTACCTGTCGAACAAATTGGCCAAGGGTTTCATCGGCACCAACCAGATCGAGTCCAATTCCCGACTCTGCATGGCGAGCGCGGGAACCGGATACAAACAGTCGCTCGGTGCCGACGGCCCGCCTGGATCCTACGAGGACTTCGACCACGCCGACGTCTTCTTCGTCATCGGCTCCAACATGGCCGACTGTCACCCCATTCTCTTTCTGCGGATGATGGACCGAGTCAAGGCAGGCGCGAAGCTGATCGTCGTCGACCCCCGTCGCACCGCCACCGCGGACAAGGCCCACCTGCACCTGCAA
Organism: Rhodococcus sp. 06-470-2; assembly: GCF_002258235.1. Lineage (NCBI taxonomy): Bacteria > Bacillati > Actinomycetota > Actinomycetes > Mycobacteriales > Nocardiaceae > Rhodococcus > Rhodococcus sp. 06-470-2. Next base: position 162,303 of record NZ_NOYB01000004.1, read on the forward strand.
CTCGAACCGGGTTCGGACCTCGCGCTGCTCAACGGTCTGCTCGCGCTCATCGTCGAGAACGGCGACATCGACCCCGAGTTCATCGCGGAGTTCACCGACGGGTGGGACGCCATGCCGGAGTTCCTCAGCGACTACACCCCGGAGAAGGTTTGCGCCGCAACCGGTCTCGCCGAGCAAGACCTGCGGGCCGCCGCCGCGATGATCGGCGGCGCAGAGAACTGGATGAGCTGCTGGACTATGGGCCTGAACCAGTCGACGCACGGAACCTGGAACACCAATGCGCTGTGCAACCTCCATCTGGCGACCGGTGCCATCTGCAGGACCGGTAGCGGCCCGTTCTCACTGACCGGTCAACCGAACGCCATGGGCGGACGGGAAATGGGATACATGGGCCCGGGGCTGCCGGGACAGCGAGCGGTGGTCAACGACGGCGACCGCGAATTCGTCGAGGATCGATGGGGCGTTCCGCGTGGAACTCTGCGCACCGATGTCGGCGGCGGAACCATCGAGATGTTCGCCAAGCTCGCTGCCGGTGAGATCAAGGCCTGCTGGATCATCTGCACCAATCCGGTTGCCTCGGTGGCCAACAGAACGACGGTGATCGACGGTCTCGAGCGCGCCGAGTTGGTCATCACTCAGGATGCCTTCGCCGATACCGAAACCAACGAGTACGCCGATGTGATGCTGCCCGCTGCGTTGTGGACGGAAGCGCACGGAGTGATGGTCAACTCCGAACGCAACCTCACGCTGTTCCAACCGGCGCTCGAGGCACCGGGCGGTGCGCTGCCGGACTGGAAGATCATCGCCGACATGGCGTGCGCGCTGGGGTACTCCGATGCCTTCACGTATTCGAGCGCCGAGGAGGTGTTCGAGGAGATCAAGCAGTTCTGGAATCCGAACACCGGCTACGACATTCGCGGAGTCACCTACGATCGCCTACGCGAAAGTCCCATCCAGTGGCCGTGTCCGCCCGACGCGTCGACCACCCGGCACCCGATCCGTTACCTCAACGACGGGGTCAGCCAACGACGACGGGTGGCCGAGGACGGTTCGATCCCCGCGTTGTCCTTCCCCACCCCGAGCGGTCGCGCTCAGTTCTTCGCCAGGCCCAGCATGATGCCTGCGGAGATGCCCGACGACGACTACCCGTTTCTGCTCAACACCGGGCGCCTGCCGCACCAATGGCACACCATGACCAAGACCGGCAAGGTCGCAAAACTGAACAAACTCGATTCCGGGCCCTTCGTCGAGGTGCACCCACACGACGCCGATCGGCTCGGTCTGATCGACGGCGACAGCGTCGAGGTCGCGTCCCGCCGAGGCCGAGCCGTCCTCCCTGCCGTCGTCACCGATCGAGTGCTCCCGGGCAGCTGCTTCGCACCCTTCCACTGGAACGACGAATTCGGTGAGTATCTCGCCATCAATGCCGTCACCAACGACGCCATCGATCCGTATTCTCAACAACCCGAGTTCAAGGCGTGCGCTGTCACGCTCACGAGAGTTGTTGCAGCCCGATCACCCTCACCCGCGGACGACGAGCATTCCCACGATCCGGTCGATGCACTCGCCACGATCGTCGGCCGCCCTGCGCGCCCTTCGGAACCCCTGACCACAATCGAGCAGCGTTACATCGCAGGACTTCTCGACGGTCTGGGCAGTGAGGCGGGCCGCAGCGCCGCCGGAACGCCCACCCTGCCGTCGCAGACTCCCCTGTCCCCCGAGACCCACGCATGGCTCGACGGCGTTCTCGCAGGACTGTTCTCGCGTAGGCCCGACACCGACGGTGCTGTCTCCGGCGTATCGGCCGATACTGCTGATCCAGGCGGTCGCCCGGTGCTGCTGCTCTGGGCCTCGCAGACCGGCACCGCCGAGGAGTACGCCCAGTCCTGCCTGGCCCACCTGCGGGGAGCCGGTCTGACGATAGCCGAACACTCGATGGATACGTTCACCGTCGATCGTGTGCCCGCCGAGGCCGATGTGCTGATCGTCAGCAGTACCACCGGTGACGGCGAAGCGCCCGACAACGGTGCGACGTTCTGGGACAGCCTCGCCGCCGAGTCCGCGGCGACGCTTCCGGGAATCCGTTATGCCGTACTCGCTTTCGGGGACTCGAGCTATGCGGACTTCTGCGGCCACGGACGCAGGATCGACGAGCGTCTCGCCGAGCTGGGTGGCCGGCGACTGCTCGAGCGCGTCGACTGCGAGCCCGACTACGAGAGCGAGGCGGCGGCGTGGCTCGATGCGGTGGTCGATCTGCTTCGGCGCGATGACGACACCACCATCGAGGAAGCACGGGTGGAGTCTGCCCGCACCGTTCCGCAGACCCGCGCGGAGCCGGAGCGGTACAGCAAGAAGTCACCGCTGGTGACGACTCTCGTACGAAATCGGGTACTGACCGCACGCGGATCGGTCAAGGATGTCCGTCAGTTCGGATTCCATCTGCCCGACGGCACGCTCGAGTACGAGGTAGGCGACGCGCTCGGAGTGTGGCCGCGAAACAGCGATGCCTATGTCGACGAGTGGCTCGACGCCACCGGCCTGGACAGCGATGCAGCCGTCGACCTCGCCGGACACGGCTCGATGTCGCTGCGCACGGCGCTGAGCCGCCACCTCGAGATCGCCCGTGCAACACCGGATCTGCTGAAGTTCGTCCATCGACGGACTGCGGACGACGATCTCGAGGCGATGCTGCATCCCGACAACAAGCATGCACTGTCCGACTGGATGTGGGGTCGTCAATCGATCGACGTGCTTGCTGCACACCCGGTTCGAGCCTCGGTGGACGACTGGCTGGGAGTTCTGAAACCGTTGCAGCCACGGCTGTACTCGATCTCGTCGAGTCCGAAGGAGAACCCCAACGAGGTACAGGTGACGGTCTCGGCGGTGCGGTACAACGTGCACGGAGTTCCGCGACGTGGCGTGTGCTCGACCTACCTGGCCGACCATGCGTCGAACCACGATGTGGGAATCTTCGTGCAGAAGACCTCGCACTTCAAGCCGCCGGACGACCCCACCACCCCGATGATCATGGTGGGCCCGGGTACCGGCGTCGCCCCGTTCCGCGCCTTCCTGCACGAGCGTCGCGCACTCGGGCACACCGGCCACAACTGGCTGTTCTTCGGTGAACAGCACGCCGACACGGACTTCTACTATCGCGACGAACTGACTGCGATGCTGAGCGACGGGTCGCTGAACCGCCTGGACGTCGCCTTCTCGCGCGATCAGAAGGACAAGGTCTACGTCCAGGATCGGATGCGCGAGCACGGGGCCGAGCTGTGGAACTGGATTCACCGCGGTGCCCACTTCTACGTGTGCGGCGATGCGTCCAGAATGGCGAAAGACGTCGAAGCCGCGTTGAAGGGCGTGGTGGCACAACACGGCAAACTCGCTCCCAGCAGTGCCGAGGCCTACGTCAAAGCCCTTGCCGCAGAGAAGCGATACGTACGCGACGTCTACTGAGTCGATGGAACCGTGCGGGTGAGGAACTCGATCTGATCAGCCACCACTCGCTCGAACGCCTCACCCAGGTAGATCTCGAAGTGACCGGCGTCGTAGGTCTTGATCTCGCCCTGCGGTGCCGTACGCGCGTAGCGCAGAGTGGCCTTCGCCGGCGCAACCGAGTCCGTTTCGCAGACGACGAACAGGATGGGGCACCGAACGTCCTTGGCCCGACGCCCGGGCCGGTGCCGCACGATACGCAGCGCAACTCTCGCTGCGACTCGATTGTGAAAGGTCTCGTCGGCGTCCGGCGCGAGTGCCAGGTAACCGTCGTAGCTGTCGGGTGAGGTCATCAGCGCGGTCGTCCCGGGTCGTCCGGCTGTGTTCACCATCAGCGGCGGTCGACCGATCACCGAACCTGCCAGGTCACCCAGTGCCCGGCCGGACAGCTTCATCGATGTCCAGGTGTTCGACGCGAGTCCCGAGGCAATTCCGTCGGTGAACGGACACTGCGAGATCACTGCCGCGACCTGCTGGTCTCGGGCGGCGGCGACGATGACGTGACCACCGCCGAACGATGAGCCCCACAACACGATTCGGGAGTTGTCCACATCTGCACGTGAGCGGGCATGAGCAATAGCCGAGGCCCAGTCCTGCAATTGCGCGTCGATGTCGAGCAGCTGTCGTGGCTCGCCGCCGCTGGCCCCGAAGTAGCGATAGTCGAATACCAGGCAGGCGTATCCCGCGGCGCGGAAGCGCTCGGCATAGGCGTCGAGCCGCATCTCCCGAGTTCCGCCGAGGCCGTGCCCCATCACGATCACCGGAGCCGGGCCGGTGTCCCTCGGAAGATAGAGCCACGCCGCGCAGGCGTCACCGTGAGAATCGAACGTGACATCGATGCGATCTGGGATCGAGCCCCCCGGCTGCGAATTCATGCGCAGACAATAGCTCACCAGGTCGAAGCAATGGCCGAGAGTCGGTCGATCAGCGTCCGGAGTGCTCGGCGGCGTAGGCGTCGACGCGTCCGTAGGCGATCTTGGGCGTCCAGTCGCGCTGCACCAAGCCGAAGTTCTGCTCGGTGTCTGCTGTGTCGGTGCCGGCGTCGCGCAGGCTGTACACGTAGGCCGGTCCGAGCCAGTCGTTGCCGAGGACGGCATCGAGAACGATCCCTATGCTGTCCGCTTGCACCTGCTCGCTGACACTGTTGGGTGCGGTCCCGGTTGGCGCACCGAACTCGGTGATCCAGATCTGCTTGCCGCTGTCGCCGCCTGCGATCATGGTGTCTCGCATGGACCACATCTTCATGGCGGTGTTCCACGACGCTGTGTCCGGGTCGTTGGGTAGGTACGGCCACGTGTACGGGTGAACGTTGAAGGCGTCGAAGTACTTGTTGGATCCTTGCGCGTACATCTTCGACAGGAACGTCGTACCCGCGATGTTGCCGTCCTTGTCCTCGGAGGGTGCCATCCCGCCTGCGAGCACGGTGGAATCGGGTTGTACTTGCTTGATCGCCGTGTAGGTCGCTCGAAGCAGCGCCGAATAGGCCGCCACATCGGGAACGGGCTTGAAGAACGTCACGATGTTCGGCTCGTTCCACACTTCCCATATCTTGATTCGGCTCTGGTACCGCTGAACCACGGTCTTGGCGAACGCAGCGAAGGTCGCAGGGTTCGCAGGACGGGAGTGCGAATCGTTGACGGCACCGGCTACACGTGCCCATCGCGGTGTGTACGCGACGATGCCGTGCACGCACATCCCGTGGGCCACAACGGCATCGATCACCCGATCCGTTCGGCTCCAGTCGAACCTGCCCCGCGTCGACTCGATGGCAGACCAATCGATGTCGAGACGAACCGCGAAGGACCCCGCGTCGCGGGCGAGCGTCAGTTCTCGATCCAGATCCGTCGGAGACAGCGCACCTATCGAAGCGCCCGGTGACACTCCGATCCGAACGGCATCCGACTGCCGCGAACACGGCGGATTGTCCCCCGGTACCTGTTGCTCCCGCAGGACGGATGCGGCCGCCGGCATCGACCCGGCAGCCAGGGACAACAACACGACTACAAGCGCGGTTGCCGCTCGCCGCGGTGAACTCGGTTTCATCGGCAGATGTTAGCAACCTCGGTGAATTCGAAATCGAATACCGGCAATATTGCTTCGCAGCTGGGTTTGTCTCGGTCCTCGGCCGCAGAACCACGCCGAAAACCGAATTATGGAATGCAGTGACTCGGGCGTCGGTGAGACGTCACGGCCTGTACTACCATCTGGACAATGACAACAGGATTTCCCGGTTTCGACGACCGCCTGAACGAGTTGCTGGCCACACAAGCGGAGAAGTCGGGTCTGTCCCCCGAGGCATACATTCGACGCGCTGTGGTCGATCAGATCGTGCGAGAGCTGTCCGAGGATCCCGATTCCGAGGTCGGTGCGCTGCTTCGAGTTCTACAGGAGGGCGTGGACAACGGTGTCGACCCGATCGAGGCCACCCGAGTGTTCGGCACCCCGATCGACGACCCGGACAGGCTTGCCGCAGTGACCCGAACGGGCTTGATGGACACCGACTCCGACGCCGGGTACGACCGGGTCGTCGCCATGGTGGCCGATGCCCTCAGCGTTCCGTCGGCTGCGTTCTCGCTGCTCGACGACAAACGTCAGTACTTCAAGAGCGCTCTCGGGCTGCCTGCGGAACTCGGTGGCGCGCAGGAGGTTCCTCTCGACGGATCGATCTGCCGCTACGCGATCGACCTCGGACAACCACTCGTCGTCGAGGACGCACGGCTCAACGACATGCTCAAGGATCACCCGTCGGTGCAGGGCAACCTGCTCGTGTCCTACCTCGGAGTCCCGCTCACCGACGACGAGGGCCATTCAGTCGGAACCCTCTGTGTATGGGATCAGCAGCCCCGTCAATGGACTACCGGCCACGTACAGATACTGCAGGATTTGGCGTGGATCATTCGCGAGCGAATTTTCGAATAACCGGCGAAATACCCATCGGGTATTAGCATTTTTCGGCCCACAACCGACTTCGAGTTTTTTTGACAAGTCGACCGGGTTGCCTCTTTCGTCCCGGTATACATTAAAAGGGATATTCGGGACCACCGATCCGAACTAGCCACCGGAAGTAGATGTGCCCAAAACCCTGGATTCATTGCGCACCAGCTCTCGGGCTGCCGAGGCGGACACAGTCGTAGACTCTCGAACACTCGTGGATCGACTCCGAGTCGATCCGTGGCACTCGGCGATCACCGTGGCCGTCGACGTCCTCGCTGCTGTCGTGGCCGTGGTTGCAGCACTGCTGTGGTATTCGGGGAGTCTCACCGAGACCGGCTGGCTGCCATGGCTTTTCCTGCCGCTCCTCGTCGGCATCCTCGCCGCCAAGTCGATGTATCGCCGCGGACTCCGGCGCAACTTCCTCGACGAGATCGGGCCGGCCGAAACCGCCGTCGCATTCGCATCACTGGCGTTGATGGTCTCGATGTTCGTGGCCGACACCGACTATCGGCCGAGTGCCGTCGTACTGCGAATCTGGGTGGCGAGTGCCGCGACGATCGCCGTTGCTCGCTTGATCCGTGTCGTCGTGCAGCGGTTGATTCGAACCAGGTACGGCTCCGCCGCACCGACCATCGTGTTGGGCAACGATCCGATTGCCCACCAACTCGTTTCACGGACACGGCAATTCCCGGAGTACGGTCTGCTTCCGGTCGGTTACGTGGGCGAGGCACCGGTCGCCGACCTGTCCTCGGCGGGCGACCCGGCCGATCTGCCTCACCTCGGAGTTCCGAGCAACTTCGAGACCATCGCTCGCAGAACGGCAGCAGAAGAACTGATCGTCGCGTTCGCACCGACGGAGGATCGGGAGCTCCTCGGTGCCATAAGGACAGCGCATCGACTCGGCATGCGAGTGTGGGTGGTGCCGAGGCTGTACGACGCAGTAGGTGTCAACGCCCGCGTCGAGCACATCGGCGGTCTGCCGTTGATGGTGCTACCGCACGTGAACCCCAAGGGGTGGCAGTTCGCACTCAAGGGAGTTCTCGATCGGGTTCTGACCGCGTTCGGCCTACTGCTGCTCTCCCCCGTCTTCCTGACGCTGATGCTGCTCGTGCGCCTGAGTTCCCCTGGACCGATCTTCTTCAAGCAGGAGCGAATCGGGCGCGACGGATTGCCGTTCGATTGCCTGAAGTTCCGTTCCATGCGGCCTCCCCGTGCCTCCGACGCCGAGTTCGAGCGGAAGGCCGGTGACGCGCCCGGCGGCGTCGAAGGTGTCGATCGACGAACGCGCGTGGGAAAGATCATGCGACAGACCTCGATGGACGAACTTCCGCAGCTGCTCAACGTCCTTCGCGGCGACATGAGTTTGGTCGGTCCGCGGCCGGAGCGCCCCGAGTACGTCGACCTGTTCGAGATGCAGATCCGTCGGTACGGAGAGAGGCATCGCGTGAAGGCAGGTGTTACGGGATGGGCACAGGTGCACGGCCTTCGCGGACAGACGTCCATCGCCGACCGCGCCGAGTGGGACAACTACTACATCGAGAACTGGTCGGTGTGGCTCGATGTCAAGATCCTGTTTCTCACGGTTCTCGCCGTTCTGAAGCGCGCCGAGGACTGATCGTGGTCTACGCCGAACACGACCGCGTTCGGGGCACCGCGTGATCACGTACGTCGCGCTCGGTGTCGGCGCAGCGCTGGTGCTCGCGCTGGGCTGTGCGGTGGCCTCGGCGATCTACCGTCGGCCACAGCGCGGGGTTCTCCTGCTGGCCGGACTTGTTCCACTGCACGGACTTCTGGTTCTCGTTCCCCTCCCCGGGATCGTATCGGGCTGGAAGGAGGGTCTCGTCGTCTTCACGGTCCTGTGCGCGTGGTTGCGTCGACCACGGCACGTCCGCGGCTCGTCGCCTCGAGTGTTCGTGCCGTGGTGGCCGGCCGCTGCGGTCTTCGTCGTGTTCGGCAGCGTGTCGGCGTTCGCCACGTACGGAGTCGTGGGCGTGTTCGGCATCAAAGTCACCTTCTTCTACATCCTGCTGGTGGTCGTCATGTGGCTCGCACCGTTCGACGCCACCGATCGGGACCACCTCGTCTCCGTTCTCATGGGCATGGGCGTGTTCACGTCGGCGGTCGGCATAGCGCAACTGGTGGCCGGTCCCGCCGCACTGGTGTCGCTGGGGTACGAATACGGCACGCAGGTCCGAACATCGGGCGGACTGCTGCGTACGTTCAGCACGTTCAATCTGCCGTTCCCCTTCGGCCTGTACGTGATGTTGGCGTTGCTGGTCGGAGGTGCGGTAGCGCTGGCCGATCCGCGTCGGCGGCGAAACCTGTTGTTCCTCTGCGCGACTCCGATGATGGTGATCGCGATGTCCAGCTCGATCGTGCGAGGCGCGATCCTCGGACTCGCCGTCGGGGCCGTCTACTTGATCGCCGTGCGTTTCCGCTACCTCGCCGCGCCGTTCGCGCTGGCGGCAGTGGCCGTCGCCGTCACGGTCCCCTTCGTACCCAAGATCACGTCGGTCTTCTTCTCGTCGAGCAGCCTGGGTCAACGCGGCGACGGCTGGGCCAACATCATCGCCAGCATTCTGGTTCATCCAGTCGGGACGGGGCTGGGATCGAGTGGGTCTGCAGCAGACCGCATTTCCACCGCAGAGGGTCAGGCGTTCACTCGATCCGGACTGTCGACCAACTATCAACCGGACAACTACTACGTCAAGGCGCTGCTCGAACTGGGGCCGATCGGCCTCTGGGCCGTCGTGGCGCTGTTGGTGACGTCGTTGCTGTGGTGCACCCGCCTGTCCCGGGCACTACCGGGTAGCGACGGTGCGCTCGCCCTCGGAGTCGGTGCGTCGATCGTCGCCGCGATGTTCGCCAGTCTCGTCTCCACGTATTTCGAGATCTTTCCGATCGATGTCTATTTCTGGCTCTTGTTAGGAGTGGTGGGATGCGCAGCAGCGCAACACGAATCGTTTTCGGGGCGCTCGCCCTCCGACCGGGCGGAAGCGGCGTACAGACCTACATTCGCGAACTCCTGAACGAGCTCCCACATTGCCTACCGGGTACCGATCTCGCCGCGTGCGTGCAGCGCGACGCCGTCGGCGATCTGCCACCCTCGGTCGCGGCGATGGAGAGGCCGGTCACCAGCGGTGCGGCTCGCGCTGTGCTCGGTGCCCTCCCCGTCGGTCGTTGCGATGTGGTGCACGGCCTCGACGTCGACCTGCCGTTCCTCACCAAGGCCTTCACCGTTGCGACGGTGCACGACCTCTCAGTCATCGACATGCCGTCGGCTTCCAGTCGATTTCGCGCACTGGGTGAGCAGAGACTGGTACGGCGCGCACTGCGTCGCGCAGATCTGCTCATCGCGGTCTCGCAGTTCACCGCCGATCGAATCAAGGCGGTCAGCGGGCGCGACGCCACGGTGGTCGGCCTGGCACCCGCAGCGTGGGCTCGCGTCCCCAGCGAGGGCCGGGTGGACGCCGTTCGACGCAAGTACGACTTGCCGGACCGTTTCGTCATGCAGGTCGGAACGGTGGAGCCTCGCAAGAACGTTCAGCTGGTGGCGGACGCAGCGGAGAGTCTCGGACTACCGTGCCTGTTGGCCGGGGCCGGCTCCACCGGCCCCCACGCCCCCCGCAATTCACAGGGGCTCGGGTACGTGGACGTCGAGGATCTGCCCGGCCTCTACGCTGCCGCGACCATCACTGCGTACGCCTCTCGGTACGAGGGCTACGGACTCCCGCCCGTCGAGGCGATGGCCTCGGGCGGCGCGGTCGTCGCCAGTGCCGTCGGTGCCCTCCCCGATGTCGTCGGCGACGGTGCCGTTCTCGTCGAATCGGAGAACGTGGACGACTGGGTACAGGCGATGAAACCCATCGCTTTCGACGGAGATACCCGCGCAGCCCTCGTCGACGCGGCAGCCGTGGCAACCCGCGAGATCAGCTGGCGTCGAACGGCAGAGCTCACCGCCGGCGCATATCGAGCCGCAGGCGTGGTCTGATGGCCGAGGACCTCGCACTCGACGGCACCGAGCAACCTCCCGACTACCGTGCAGTGGCCGCGGATCCGAAGGCCGCTGCCAAGGCCACGATTGCCGTCCTGATCAGCCGAGTGATCATCGCAGCCCTGGGATGGGCAGGCAGCGTCGTGGTCGCGCGGTCCCTCGGACCGGACGATTGGGGTCAGTTCAGCTTCGTCTTCGCGCTGCTCGGCTTGATGTCCGTCGTCACCGATCTGGGTGTCGGACGCGTCGTGCTGGCGAAGTTGATGGACGACGATCCCGAGGAAATCGGTCGAACGGCATCGTCGTTCCTGGCTCTGCGGACCGTCCTCGGGCTGCTGGGGTACGTGCTGGCCGTCGCATACGTTCTCCTGCTGCAGTATCCGAGCGAAGTGGTTCTCGCCACGGTCGTGGGTGGACTGGTTGTCGTGTTCGCCACGCCTGGCCACGCCCTGAGCGTCCTCTTCCAGAGCCGTCATCGCCTGGTCCTGGTGGCCGTCGCCGAAAGCGCAGGCCAAGCACTCCAATTGGCCTTGACCGTCCTGGCGGCCGTGCTTGCCCCCACCCTGCTGATCTTCGTTCTCCCGGCCGTGGCCAACGAAGTGTTCAAGTTGGTGACCAAGGGCTTCGGCATCGGCAACCGTTCCATGGGTCTGCGACCGTCACGGCACATCGAAATCCGTCGCTGGGGGCCCTATCTGAAAGAGGCCGTACCACTGGCGATCGGCTTCGCTCTCACCATCGCCATGCTCAAGATCGACATGTTGATGCTGAGCCTGCTCGACACGTTCGAGGCCGTGGGACTGTACTCCATCGGCTACAAATTCTCGGACATGATCGACACCTTCGTGTTGGCCGCGGTGGCACCGATCAGCACCCTGCTCGTCGCGTCGTGGCCCCACGACACGACAGCATTTCGAGCGCGCACACGTTCGGCTGCACTGCTGTTCGCACTGTTCGGGGCGATGGCTGTCGCGGCGTTCGTACCGTCCGCCGAGCCGCTGATCGGCTTGCTGTACGGCGACCGTTTCGTCGACGGAGCTCACGCAGCCCGTCTGCTCGTGATCGGCGCTGCGCTGATGTCGTTGGTGATGCTGGGCATTTTCGTGCTCGCATCGGCCGGAATGCAGCGACACTACCCCGTGGTGGCGTTGGTCGGCCTGGCCCTGAACGTCGGGTTGAACCTCGTTCTGATCCCGCGAATGTCGTACGACGGAGCTGCAATCTCCACGGTAGCGACGATCGGAACCACGCTCGTCCTGCTGTGGGCAGTGATCGCGCGGAGTATGCCGATTTCCAAACTGTTTCCTGTGCGGTCGATTTCGGTCGTCGTCGTGATCGCGGCAGCTGCAACGGTCGGCGGCTGGTTCCTGGTGCAGTACCACCCCGGCCTGTGGCTGCTCGTCTCCTCTGCGGCGGCGCTGCTGGTCGCGATAGTGCTCTACGCGCTCGTTGCGATCGGACTCGTCGAGTCACCACTGCCGGGAGCGGCAGAGAAAGGACGGCACCGTGCGCGATCCGAGTGAGAACCACGGAAACAACGGACACATCGCCCGATTCGGGCGGCTCGGTCCGGACTCGAAGTTCGGTTTCGCGATCGCAACAAATCACCGTGCTTGTTATTCCAATGTTGTTGATGTGCAATTTCATTCACGGGCGGCACGGCTACGCGACCGACACCCGACCCCGGCTATCATCGAGCCCGTCGGCTCCACGAATCGCCGAAGCGGTACATCCGCTCGCATCAACGACGGAAGGATATGCGGTTGATGTCCGTCCACGATGCCGTACACCGAGGCGACGTACCCCCACCCATCGACCTGGCCGGCCACATGCGTGAGCTGGGCCGAGCATTTCTGCCAGCCCTCGTCATCGCGCTGCTGGTCGGTGCAGGGGTGTTCTACCTCAGGAGCGAACTCACCGACGAGCAGTACGCCGCGTCGGTCGTCACCGAGATCGAACCGGCCCAGACTCTTGTCCCCGGTGACGCGTTCATCGAGCAGATGCGCGCACCGTTCATGGAACTGGCAACCGATCGCAGTGTTCTCGACGAGGTACTCGCTCAGGTCGATTCCGGTATGGACGCAGCAGAACTCGCCTCGAGCGTGGAGCTCTCCCCCGGAACCTCGCCTGCGCTGCTCATCGTGACGGTGACAACCCGATCTCCCGAACTCGCCGCGGATCTGGCCGAGGCGATGGTGTCGACCATGGCAAGCACCAGCACTGCCAATGCAATTCGCGACTCCGGCGATCGTACGAGCGATGCACAGTCCGCAGTCGACGCGCAACAGGCTCGAATCGATGCCCTGGCACCCGACGATCCGAGTCGGCTCGCGGCCGTCTCCGAGCTGGCCGATCTGCGCGCCCGACTGAGCGAGGTTCAGGCCACAGCGGGCGGAGATCGACTCGTCGTGCTGTCGAACCCCGAACAGAGCACCACTCCGGTATCGCCGAAACCGGTCTTGGAGGCGCTCGTCGCAGCGCTCGCTGCTCTCATCGTCGCGGCCGAACTGATCGTGCTGCTCCGAGGACGCCTCGGACGCAAGCCCTCTCGCTCCTGGGCCCGTCGGGTCTCGCGCAAGTACGGTGCACACTTCGACCCGAAGTCGGGCGATACGGTGCCGCCTGCCGTAGCTGCGCGGATCGCTGCGCTCGAACGCGGCGACCGGACTGCCTCGAGGGGCGCTCGACACGCTGCTCCCAAGGGCGAGAGCGTGATCGTCCTGTTGGTCGGCGAGGGTGCCGTGTCGGAGTCGGATCACGATCAGGACCGGACAACCGAACCTCGCCGAGCCACCGCAGAATTCGGCGTATCGGACCCGTGGTGGCAGCACCTCGACGTGGGTGACGTCGAGACCGTGGTGGTGCTGGTTTCGAAACGCGGACGAGACAAGAAGGCGGCAACCGCCGCACTGCGGCTGCTCGACGACTTCGACATCCCCGTACATCTGGTCCTGCAGAGCGGTAGGTCGACCCGACGGGTGGAACGGACCGCACAGACGATCGCGCCGGAAGGCCAGAGACATGCCAGCTGACAGAATCGCCGTCGTACACGAGAGATTCACCGAGATCGCCGGATCCGAGCACGTCATCGAGCAACTTGCTCTGCACTGGCCTGCGGCCGAGGTGTTCGCGCCTATCTCCCGGCCGTCCGGGGTACCGGCCGGAATCAGTCGCGAGCCGCACACGACCGGCCTCAATCGGGTGTACAACGCGTTGGGCCAACGGTCGTACGCGCCCGTTCTTCCGCTGATGCCGCTGGCCTTTCGCCGAATGCCGCTCACCGGTTTCGATGCCGTGGTCGTCAGCCACCATGCCTTCGCTACCCAGGCCGTGTTCGCCACCGACTCCCCGGTGATCGCCTATGTACACAGCCCGGCACGGTGGGCCTGGGACCCCGAGTTGCGCGCAGGCGAGGGTGGCGGTCGAGCCGGAGCGGCGATACTGACGGCATTGTCGGCCGTCGCACGTCGATGCGAGATAGCCGCCGCACCGAAACTGACCACCGTGGTGGCCAATTCGAGTGCAGTTGCGCGTCGTATCGACAACTGGTGGGGGCGCGACGACGCAGTGGTTGTCCATCCTCCCGTCGACACCGAGGGATTCACACCGGATCCGTCCGTCGAGCGAGAGAACTTCTTCCTGCTCGCGGGACGCCTTGTCCCCTACAAGCGTCCGGACATCGCTGTCCGCGCTGCCGCCGAAGCCGACGTTCCCCTCGTGGTGGCAGGAGACGGTCGCGCAATGAACGCCTGCCGAGAACTCGCCGGACCCAAAACGACCTTCTTGGGACGAGTTTCACACGAGAAGCTTCTCGAACTGCACCGCACGACGCGAGCCCTTCTGATGCCGGGCGTAGAGGACTTCGGGATCGTCCCCGTCGAGTCCATGGCAACCGGAACACCCGTCATCGCCCTGGGCGACGGCGGTGCGATGGACTCGGTGGTACCCGGGAAGACCGGGGTGCACGTATCTCCAGGCTCCGACGACGACGTGATCGCCGGATTCGCCGAGGCCATGCGCTCCTTCGACCCTGCGGACTACGACCGCGCCGCCATCCGTACGTGGGCGGAAGGCTTTTCTCGCGCCAACTTCCGCAGTCGAATGCAGGAGGTCGTCGATGCCGTCCGCTGAGCACCGCTACCGCGCGACTGCGCTGGATCGAGTGTTCGCCGACACCCGAATAATCACCGCTGTCGGTCCGGTTCGTGGTCTCGACGTCGGACGTACGAGACGAACGCTCACGGCCGCCGAACAGGCCGATGCCGAGGCACACCTCGCACTGGAACCGCGGTCGGACACTCGGCATTGGCGCTACCGCACCGACATCGCAGGTGACAACGTCACCGCGAGTAGCGGCCCCACGGACGACCTGGGTCGGATGCTCACCGAGATTCGATCCCGAGACGGCAAGCGCAGCCCGCTCGACGTGATCGTGTTCGACGACCATCTCGCCATCGACTACTCGCACGGAATCGGAGATGGCCAGATCGGCGTGATGATGTTGGCGGCATTCTGCGACGATGCCGACGGGACACTGGTTCCCGGGCTCGCGTCAGGATTGCCCGCGAGTTCGACGTGGAAAGCGTTGTGGCGTCACTATTCTCGGAACCCCAAGACCATCTTGGACTTCCGTAGGCTGCGCGGACGCCATAGACCCGAGGTCGACGACGGGTCTGCTCCCCGCCGAAGAATCGAGAACTGGGAAACCGCGAAAGTCAGCCGTGCCGGGTACATGAGCCGAGCACGGGTGGACGAACTCAAGCACTGGACGGCCGAGAACATGCCGGGTGCGACAGCCGCGTCGATCTCGATCGCGCTGTGGAGCGCGGCACTGCGCGCAGAGGGCGTCGACGTCGCCGAGCACGTCATGGTCTTGTTCAACAGTCGACGCTACCTCGATCCCGCACAACAGAATTCGCACGGGAACTTCGCCGTCGGTATTCCACTTCACTTGCCGTCGGGCACGACACCCGTCGCTATCGCTACGGCGATGCGTGAGGTGATCGAATCCGGTTGGCCCATAGCGGTACTGGGGATGTCGCAGCTCCGCGACATCGCAACGCAAGTTCGGTCGTCCGCTGGACCGCAGGTCGACGATTCTGTCGTCGACGTTCCTGGGACATTGAGGTTGGCCGTCAGCGACCTCGGGCGAGTGCGAGTGTTCGATCACCTCGACTGGGTCGACGACGGCAGGCCACCGCAGATGGCCGCATCACTCGAACCGGACGGCCCGGACGGCTGCACGATGCTCATTGCCGAGATTGCCGGTGGGCGGACCTACACGGCATCGTTCTGCAGCAAGATGATCGACGTCGCGGTCGTCGATTCAGCGCTGCAGAGGATGTGCGGAGACCCCGTCGCTCTACTGCACCATGCCTGACGAGTCACGAGTTCGCTTTCGCGAACCACCCTTGCCACACAGACAGGCCAACACATGACCGACGAGTCGACCGTGCTCTTTCTGGCCCACACCGGACAGGTTTCCGGTGCGGAGAAGGTGCTGCTCAATTTGATCGACGAGGCCGAGCGCCGCGGCCACAGAACTGTGATCGCCTGCCCCGCTGGACCATTGGCGCGTCGCCTGCCGAGCGGAACCCGGCACATTCGGATCGACGAACTCGGTCTCGGGGGTGAGCACGGTGCCGCACGCGGTATCGCCGCGCTGCGCCTGCTCGGAAGGTGGATCGGTGCCGCACGCGCAGTGCGCTCCGTCGTGCGCGCGCCCGACACGACAACTGTCGTCAATTCCCTGTTCGCGCTCCCGGTCGCACGATTGTGCCGGCCGACTCGCGGTGCGTCCTGGCTCGTTCACGACACCATGAACTCTCTCAAGCAGCGCGTGGTGGTTCGATTCTCCCGCCCGGCAATTCGGGTCGCGGTGTCGGTCTCGGAAGCAACGGCCGTTCCGCTCCGCGCGGCAGGCCTTCCGGTGGTGGTGGCACACAACGGAGTGCCGTGGCCGGTGACCCGTTTCGGCGGCGAACTTCACACCCCACCGGTGGTCGGCATGTTGGCGTTGCTGACACCCTGGAAGGGGCACCGAGTTCTCCTCGATGCCGTCGCCACACTCCCCGACATCCGAGTCGAGTTGGCCGGCGGAAGCTTTCCCGGCGATCGCGACTACGTATCGGAGCTCCACGAACGTGCCGCCGAATCGGACCTCGCCGGCAGGGTGGAGTTTCTCGGGCACACCGATGCAGAGTCCGCACTCCGCAGGTGGGATGTCGTGATTTCGGCCAGTACGTCCCCGGAGGCCGGACCGTTGTCGGTACTCGAGGCAATGTCGCACGGGCTGCCGGTGATCGGAACGGATCACGGCGGTACCCACGAATTTCTCTCCGAGGGCGCGGGGGTACTGGTCGAACCCGGTGACTCCGCGGCTCTGGCCGAGGCGATCTCGACCGTCATCGGTGACGCGGATCGACGGCGCCGACTCGGTGACAGCGCTCGCTACCGCGTGGCCAGTCGCCACGACATCGGCGAAACGCTTCCCGAACTGTTACACCGGCTGATCGGCTGAACGCCGCTTCGATCGCCGGACGCATCAGCTGGTGAAGTGCAGAAACATGATCCTCGTCATGGTCGCGTGTGATTGAATCCTGAAGCGGTCGACGGAAGGGGACACACGTGACACGCGCTTCGTACCGGCCGAACGAGCACTATCACTGGGGTGTCGGAGTAATGGCCTCCCTCGCGCTGACCACGGGGGTCAAACGGGTCGTCTCGGCTGCGAGTCTGGCCATGGCCGTCGTGGTGACCCTCGAGATGGCATTCGGTTACGGTGCCACCACCCCGATCCCGTCGATAGTGCAGTGGACGTGCATGATCGCCGCGTACATCATGGGCGCATTCTGGTGGTTCGGTCCATGGCCGACGCTCCGGCAGGCCTTCGCGTTCGTCGTCATCGCCGATATCGCGATTTTCGGGGCCACCATCACCGCGGACTTCGAGCCCGAGGTGACACTCGGAAAGTGCACGTTTCTCATACCCCTCGGCATGCTGGCCGGTTTCCTCTTCGACAAATGGAGGCTGGCTGCACACATAGCGCTGTGTGTGCTGGCTACCTCCATCGTCGCGGTGTACATCGTGGTGGACAGAGGTGTCGACACGTTCGTCGCCGTCGTCCTGTGGGCACCGATCGTGGTGACTCTCACCGGCTTCGTGCTCATCTTGCAGATGACGAGTCAATCCATGCGACTCGAGTTCGAGTAGTCGAGCTCTGTTCGATCAGAACGTCAGTAGGACCTTGCTCGAACGCGATGCATCCGCCGCCAGCGCGAATGCGTCGAGCGCCTCGGTGACGGGATATTCGGCCGTGACGACCGCTCCGACGTCGAGGGAACCGTCGGCCAATGCCTCGATGACGTCGTCCATCTCGTCGTTGAAACGGAAGGAACCGACGAGGTCGATCTCACGCGTGATCGCCAACGACACCGGGACCGGCTGATCACCGGCCGGGGGTAGCCCCACCATCACGACGCGGCCGCCGCGCATGGTGCCGTTGATCGCCGACGCCAGACCGCGGTGATTACCTGAGCACTCGAACGTGACGTCTGCCTCGACGGAGGCGATCGCCACGCCGTCGCGAGCATCGATCGTCCGGTGCGCACCGAGTGCACGTGCCACTTCGAGCGAGTAATCCTGCAGGTCGACCGCGACGATGTTCGCCGCACCCGCCCGCGCGGCCACCGCCACGATGAGGGCACCGATCGGACCGGTACCGACGACGAGGACAGTTGCGCCCCGAACGGTTCCGGCGCGTTCGACAGCGTGCCAGGCCACGCTCGCGGGCTCGGCCAGCGCCGCGATTCTCAGATCGAGTCCTGCCGGCAGGGCTCGGAGCATTCGCGTCGGGACGGCGACGTGTCCGATGAACAGCCCGTCGTTGTGCGGTACCTGTGCCGCGCTGCCCATGTACCGACAGCCGGGCGACAGGTTGGGGCGATCGGCCGGGTATTTCGCGCCCGTTCCGCCGGGCGTGGCCGGATGAACGGTCACCGGGGTGCCTTCGGCGGGACCGCTGCCGTCCTCGGCACGACGAACCACCGTTCCCGACGCCTCGTGGCCCAACCGCATCGGCGCTTTCAACACCGACTGACCCGCAGCACCGTGCTGCCAGTAGTGCAGATCCGATCCGCAGATCCCGCCGTAGGCGATGGCGATGATTGCCTCGTCCGGTGCCGCGGGTGTCACAGCGACGGTGTCGAGACGCAGATCGTCGGCGGCATGGGCGACCAGGGCGACGGTCTTCTCGGGAATGCGCGGTACTTCGGTCATGGTGGTACTCGTCCGTCCGTTCTCGTTCATCGGGTGACAGCCTCCTCCGAGGTGAGCAGGTCGAGCTCGTCTCGGCGCGGCATACCCTCCCAGTCGCCGGGGACCGTGCACGCGAAGGCACCCACGGTCGTCGCCGTTCGCAGCCGCTGGTCGATCGGTGCATCGACGAGCCGTTCGGACAGATAGCCGGCCACGAAACCGTCCCCTGCGCCGACCGAGTCGACCACGTCCACCGGCACTGCAGTGCAGACGTATTCGGTGCCTCGGGCCCGTACCAGTGCACCGCGGTCGCCGAGCTTGATGACGGCCTCGTCCGTGCCGAGCTCGCACAAACGTTCCGCCAACTCGGAGGCAGTGCCGTCACCGACGGCGATGGCTGCCTCCTCGGTACCGGCGAACACGATGTCGGCCTGCTCGATGATCTGCCGATACACCGGTGCCGCTTCGGTTCTCGTCCACAGTGCCCGGCGATAGTTCAGGTCGAAAGACACCGCGATGCCGCGCTCGCGGGCTCGCTCGACGTAGAACAGCGTCGCTTTGCACGCCGTATCCGACAATGCCGGGGTGATTCCCGTGACGTGCAGCGCCCTGACTCCGTCCCAGAGTGTCTCCGGGATGTCACCGATACGGAAGCGTGAGCCTGCACTCCCCGCTCGGTAGTACCAGACCCGAGTCGAAGTGGAAGTACGGCGTTCCTTCACCATCAGGCCGGTGGGTGCATCGGGGTCTCGAACGACGTGTGCGTCGAGTCGTTCGGCTGCAGTTCCCTGGCCACCCGGTCACCCAGGCTGTCCGAACCCACTCGGCCCACCCAGGTGACCGGAACTTCCAACCGCCGCAGTGCTATTGCGAAATTCGTCTCGGCTCCCCCGATACCCAGCCGCATCGTCGAGACGTGTGCGAGTGGACCGAGGTCCTGGGCGGTGGTCAAAGCCATGGTTTCGCCGAAGGTCAGTACCGACACTGCAGATCAAGCCTCGACGAGTACAGGATCGGTGGCGTTGGCCGGATCGGTCAGGTCTCTGTCGCGGGTTTCCGGAGCGAACGACGCGGCCACGAGTACCGAGATCGCCATGATCATCATGTACACGGCGACGGGAACCCAGGAGCCGGAGAACGCGGTGATCAGAGCCGCGCACAACAGCGGAGCGATGCCGCCGCCGAACACCGAGGCGAACTCGCGACCCAATGTCACCCCGGCGTAACGGTATCGGGCACCGAACATCTCCGGGAAGTAGCTCATCGTGACGCCGACTGCTCCCTGGCATGCCAGGATGAATCCGATGATCATCACCAGGGTGATCAACGTGTGCGAGCCGGTGTTCAGCGCCATGAAGGTCGGGACCGGCAGAACGACGAGCAGGCCGACGATGCCGATGTACACCGGCTTGCGACCCACCTTGTCCGAGAGCCATCCGAAGCCCCAGGCCGCGATACCGCCACAGATAGCTCCGATCAGCAACACCTTCGGGATGAACGTGGGGTCCACGCCGACGTCGTTCTTCATGTACGAGGCCATGAACACCTGGTACGTGTAGGACTGTGCACTGATGCCGACGGTCATGAACATAACGATGAACAGCGGCCGCTTTCCGTTGGCGAACACTTCCGTCACCGGTGCCTTCGGGCGCTCCTGGGCCGCTTTGAGCTCCTGGAAGACCGGAGACTCGTTGAGCTTGCGCCTGATGATGAACGCGGCAACGGTGACCAGAATGCTGCTGAGAAACACCATTCGCCAGCCCCAGGACATCAGTTGGTCATCGGGGAGCAACTGGGCCAGAATCCAGGCGATGGCTCCGAGCGCGGTGCCGAGTGCCGCTCCGGTCATGACGAGGGCAGCCAATCGGCCACGTTTGCCGATTTCCGCAGTCTCGGTGAGAAGCGTTGCGCCACCTGACTGTTCGGCTCCCGCTCCGAAGCCCTGAAAGAACCGACACAGTACCAGCAACACCGGGGCAAGTAGGCCTACCTGTTCGAATGTCGGCAGCAGCCCGATGGCCATCGTTGCTCCTCCCATCAGCATCAGGGTCGCCACGAGCACCCATTTGCGACCGAGGCGGTCACCGTAGCGAGAGAAGAACAGCCCGCCCAGCGGACGAGCAAGGAACCCGACGGCGTACGCGCTGAAACTGGCGATGATGCCCGCGGCCGGAGAGATGTTGGGAAAGAACAGTTTGTTGAAGATCAGCGCAGATGCCGTGCCGTAGATGACGAAATCGTACTGTTCGAGCGTGGTGCCGATGAGGCCGGCCCACGCCGCGCGTCGTACCGCGGTCGGATCATGCTTGGCCGGAGCGATTCTCGGAGAATCCGATGGTTCTGTGGTCGTGTCCATGGTTGTCCTCGGGTGAAGTTACGGCCTGAGCCGAAGGAAGGAAGGAAGAAGGAAGGAGTCAGTCGAGTGTGGTCCGGGATGCTGTGACGACAGGGCGGAGCGAAGAACTTCCCGCTTCGACGGCTGCTGCCATCGGACCATGACGGACAACAGTATTCATCAAATCCGCTGTGCGTGTGATGAATTCGGGATACTCGGCCAGTTCGACGGGAAGGATGTCGCCGCGTTCGAGAACCGATCGAACGACATCTTCACTGGACGCTGCCGAGGCGGCAAGTCCTGCCAATCGCGCACGTGCTGGGTCGGCCATTGCACGTGCGTGCGGGCCGGGATCGAAACCTTCGGGAGGGCACACGCAGCAGAGATACGCGGCCAGGGTCAACGAGAGATGTTGCGGTACAACGCCGTTGCGCAGGTGATACAGCACGGGGGTCGGGATTCTCTGCGCCAGCTTCGCCGAGCCGTCGGAACCGACCTGTGCCGTTCTGTGGCCCAGAGCGGAATTGGACCACCGTACGAACAGCTGAGCGATGTAGTCCTCGATGTCCACGTCGCCCGGAACGGGCACGGTGGGGAGGTATTCGTCGACGAGTACCGCTCGCGCCGCGGCCTCGACGAACGGCCGTCCGATCGAATCCGGGATGGTCGCGCGACCGTCCAGAGCGCCGAGATAAGCAATGAGAGAGTGCGTTCCGTTGAGCAGCCGCACCTTCATGAGCTCGTAGGGTTCGACGTGCCGAGCGAATACGGCACCGCCGGCCTCCCACCGCGGACGACCTGCGACGAAGTTGTCCTCCATCACCCACATCGTGAACGGCTCGGCCGGGACGGCGATGGTGTCCACTGCACCCAACCGGGCAGTGGACTCTGCGTCGTACGACTCGCTGCTGGACGGGACGATGCGATCGACCATGGAGTTGGGGAACGTCACCGACGTCGCCAACCAATCGATCACGTCGTCGGCACCGCAGCGGGTTAGGAACTGGCGCACGAGAGCCGCCGTGCGGTCCCCGTTACCCAGCAGGTTGTCGCAGCTGGCCACCGTGATCGGAGTTCCGTGACTTCGAGCCCGCACCGACAACGCTCGCGCGAGCTGTCCCACGGTCGTCGTCGGCGTGTCCGGCTGGGCCAGATCCTGCTGCACTGCAGTCGATTCGAGATTCAGTTCACCGGTCAGGGGCGAGAACGTGTAGCCGAGCTCGGTGACGGTGATCGAGACGATCCTGACGTCCGGGTCGGCAATGGCTCGGACGACGGCCGCGGGATCGTGCGCGGCAACCATGACTCCGGTATGCGCTCCCGGCACACTCACGCGCGAGCCGGACGGAGAGATCTCTACGACCCCGTAGAGCAGGTCCTGCGCGAGCATGGCATCCGTGATCGTCCGAGATCTGTTGGCCACACCCAGAATTCCCCAGCGTCCGCCGTCCTGCGCCAGCGCGGCCGCGGTGTACACGGCCTGGTGTGCGCGGTGG
Organism: Rhodococcus sp. 06-470-2; assembly: GCF_002258235.1. Classification (NCBI taxonomy): domain Bacteria; kingdom Bacillati; phylum Actinomycetota; class Actinomycetes; order Mycobacteriales; family Nocardiaceae; genus Rhodococcus; species Rhodococcus sp. 06-470-2. The sequence goes on from NZ_NOYB01000004.1 coordinate 184,816, forward strand.
AAGTTCCCCAGGCCCAGGTGCACGATTCCGGTTCCGTCCGGCCGCGTGGGGGCGAGCCCCGAGCCGGCGAGTGCCGAACGGGACAGTCTCGCTTCACTCATCTCGTCACCAATCCGTCATGGAACCGTCGAGGCGACGCGCAACCGGTAGATACGCGGGTTCGTACGGATACCTCGCCGCCAACGATTCGTCCATGTCCACGCCGAGGCCAGGCGCATCACCCGGGGTGAGATAGCCGTCTGCGAACGACCATGCGTGTGGGAACACTTCGTCGACCAGCGGGTCGTAGCCCATGAATTCCTGAATTCCGAAGTTGGGCGTCGCCATGCCCAGGTGCACACTCGCGGCGAGGGTGATCGGCGAGACATCGGACGGTCCGTGCGGCCCGCAGCGAACCTGGTGCACCTCGGCGAGCGAGAAGATCTTGCGCACATGACTGATGCCGCCGGCATGCGCGATGGCGACGCGAATGAAGTCGATCAGCTTCTCGGAGATCAGCTGCTGGCAGTCCCAGATGGTATTGAACACTTCACCGATGGCGAGCGGAGTCGTGGTGTGTTGGCGCACCAGCCGCAGGGCGCTCTGGTCCTCGGCGGTGGTGACGTCCTCGAGCCAGAACAGATCGACGTCCTCGAGCGACTTGCCCAGTCGCGCAGCCTGTTGCGGAGTCAATCGATGGTGCGCGTCGTGCAACAGTTTCAGTTCGGATCCGACGTGTTCACGTACCGCTGCCAGTACGCCGGGGACATGATTGAGGTAGGCGTCGGTATCCCACACTTCCTCGACCGGAAATGCACCGCGCCCAGCAGGTTCGTATCCCTGCGCCCCTCGGTGCACGCCGTACACCGAGTCGAGACCGGGAACTCCCGACTGGGCACGCACGGCGCGAAAGCCCTGAGCCCGACGCCGGTCGACCGAGTCGATCAGTTCCGCGGTGTCCCATCCGGTGGCATGGGTGTACGAGAGGATGCGATCCCGGACGGCTCCGCCCAGAAGTTGGAAGACCGGCTGCCCCAGCGATTTTCCCTTGATGTCCCACAGTGCGAGGTCGACTGCCCCGATCGCGGCCATCGTCACCGGTCCGCGTCGCCAGTAGACACCGCGGTAGAGGTACTGCCAGGTATCCTCGATGCGCGCCGGATCTCGGCCGATCAGCAACGGCGCGACGTGATCGCGTAGGTACGACGCCACCGCGAGTTCCCGGCCGTTCAACGTTGCGTCGCCGTAGCCCACGACGCCGTCCGCGGTGGTCACCTTGAGGGTGACGAAGTTGCGGGTGGGGCTGCAGACGATCACGTCGGCAGCGATGATCCTGTCGGTCACGAGATCACTGCCTCTGCCATGAAGTTCTTGCCGGCAACGATATTGATCAGTGGTTCGTGCGCTGCGAGTCGACCGATGTTGGCGGTGATGTCGTCGACTCGGCCTTCGAAGGTTTCGCCGGTGATGCCGGACGAGTGGGGTGTCATCAGGATGTTCGGCAACGTGTGGAACGGATGCGGCGATGGTGCACCGACACCGTCCGCCGACGGGTAGTCGTACCAGACGTCGATGGCGGCTCCCCCGAGCGAACCGGTCGACAACGCCTCGAACAGCGCATCCTGTTGGACGAGTGGTCCGCGTCCGACGTTGATCAGGACCCCCTCGGCTCCCAGGGCCGCAAGTTCCGTGGAGCCGATCATTCCGGTGGTGCGCTCGTTCAGTGGTGCGGATACCACCACGACGTCGGCCTCGGTCATCAGGTCGGAGAGGCGGTCCGTCGAGGCAGCCCAGGTCAATCCGTTCTCAGCGGCGTCGACCGAACCGCTGCCCGTGACCGCGATACCGGTGCAGCCGAATGCGCGCAGCAGTGCCCAGGACTGCGCGCCGATGTGGCCGAAGCCCACGAATCCGACGGTCGCCGAACCCAGTGAGCTGGACTGCCGAAGCGTCCGGTCGTAGACCGGCGACGCCCATCGGTCTTCCCGCAGTTGCCGGTCCTGTTCGAGGAATCGGCGGCGTAGCACAACCGCGGTGGCGGCAACGTACTCCGCGATCGACCGCTCGTGGTGAAAGGTGTTGGCCACCAGTGTCTGCGGGCTCAGAGCATCGAAGGCCACGCCGTCGGTGCCGGCTCCGGCGACGTGCACCAACCGCAGCTTGGGCGATGCTTCGGCCAGCGCGGCCGGGAACTTTCCGCCGACGTACACGGTCGCGTCGGCGACGTCGGCGGCAATCGCATCGACGTCGAAGTTCTCGTGCCACGACAGGGCGACGTCGGAGGAAATCCGATCCTCGAATCGGGCGCGATGGGGCAGCAGGTTCGAATCTGCGATGACGACCTTCACTTCGATTCGTCCTTTCCCGGAACGAGAGTGCGTGTGTGGACGGGGCCGGACGAGGCACGGACCACGAGTTGGGTGGGGAGATGGATGGTGCGCGCGGGCGAATCGGGCTCGGCTGCGCGTTGGAAGACCAGGTCGGAGCTGACGAGACCGGCGCGACCCATCGGCACGCTGATGCTCGTCAGAGCAGGATGCGCCAGTTCGGCAAGAGGTGAGTCGTCGATGCCGACGACGCTGAGATCCTCGGGAACCGCCAGGCCCATCGACCGGACTCCGTTCATGACTCCGATGGCCATGGGATCGTTGTGGGTCATGGCCGCGGTGGCCCCCGTCGCGACGACGCTGGCGGCGGCGGCGTGACCACCCGCAAGGGTTTCCTGCTGCCAGCCCAGCACGTCCAGCACGATTCCTCGTGCGGCACAGAACTGTTCGACGGCGTCGACACGTCGCGCGTTGGACCAGGATTGTGGCGATCCCTGGACGTACGCGAGGTGCGAGTGCCCCAGAGCTGCCAGGTAGTCCACGGCTTGCCGAATTCCGTCCTCCGAATCGGCGACGACGCAATCACATTCGTCCGAGGACCGGTTGACGAGCACGAGCGGGGTGTCGCCCGCCAACTGAACGATGTCCTCTGCGGGCAGGCGCGGCGCACAGACGATCAATGCGTCGACTCGCCCCTGCAACTCCCCGATCACCTCACGCTCACGGTCGGCGCTTCCGTCGGTGTCGGTCAGGACGATGGTCTGCCTGCGATGCCAGCCCTGGGCCTGGGCAGACTTGACGAAGCTTGCGAAGACGGTGTGGCCGATGTCGGGTACCACGACCGCGACGGTGGTCGCCGCAATGCGAGTGTCCGACGATCGACCCGAGGCGGCGACGTAGCCGATGTCGTCGGCGACCGCGATGATCCGGGCGAGTGTGTCGGCACCGATACGGTCGGGATTGCTGAACGCGCGCGATGCCGTCGACAGGGATACGCCTGCTTGCTGTGCCACCTGCGTGAGCGTTGGTGCCATGGTTCACCTCGGGGGTTCGTTGTGATGCTGAGCACAACGATTGCAGATGTTGCGCAAACTTGTCAATACCTTGCACAAGCCCTTCCGTGTCGACCGCGCGGCGGACTTTGACAGACTCCATGGACCGCTTCGTCGACGAGCAGGAGATTTCACGGTGCGTACATTCCCCCTCCCCCACACCGGAACAGAAGTCTCGAGCATCGTGCTGGGGTTCATGCGCATCACCGACGTGGACGACGACCGGATCAGGAGGTTGGTGGACACTGCCCTCGATGTGGGCGTGACGGTGTTCGATCACGCGGATATCTACGGCGGTGCCCCGCACACATGCGAGAAGCGATTCGGCGACGCGGTGACACTGACCCCGTCGCAGCGTGAGGCCATCAGCATTCAGAGCAAGGTCGGTATCCGCGACGGCTGGTTCGACTTCTCCGAAGAACACATCGTCACCACGGTCGAGGCGTCACTCGCAGCCCTCGGTGTCGATCACCTGGACACACTTCTGCTGCACCGACCGGACGCACTCGTCGAGCCCGGGGAGGTCGCAGCAGCGTTCGATCACCTGCACGAGTCGGGCAAGGTCCTGGGCTTCGGCGTCTCCAATCACACACCCGGCCAGATCGAGTTGCTGAAAACCGCTGTGAAACAACCGATTCTCTTCGATCAAGTACAGCTGAGCATCGTGCACTCGCCGTTGATCGCGTCGGGGCTGACCGCCAACATGGGCACCGAGGATCAGTCGATCGACCGCGACAACGGTCTGCTGGACTACGCGAGAACGCGCGGCATCACCCTGCAGGCATGGTCACCGTTCCAGAGCGGGACGTCCTCCGGAGTGTTCGTGGGTGACCGCGAGAACTACCCCGAACTCAACGTGGCGCTCGACGAGATCGCCGACGTACACGGCTCCACCCCGTCGGCAGTGGCAACGGCCTGGATCACCCGGCACCCGGCCGACATCCAGGTCGTGCTCGGCACCACGAACCCCGATCGAGTCGTCGAGGCCGCCGGAGGTTCCGATCTACGCCTGACCAGGCAGGAGTGGTACCGCCTGTTCCGGACGGCAGGCCACACACTGCCCTGAACGATGCTCAGCGCCGTCACATCTGCCGTTACCTCTTCGTTACCGACTAGCTATCGATCCGTGATGATCAGTCTTCGATTCGGTGACGTTGCGCTGTCAGGATTACTGCACGGCATGCAACGGAACCTGTAGCCCTCGGGTTCCACCCAGCGCATGTCGGTCGTTAGGCCATCCGAACTGAGAGGTTCGCACCGTGACTGTCACCGACCACTTCGATTCCCGCTTCGCAACCGCCGAGACCGCCGATGCTCGCTTCTCGATCGGTATCGAGTCCTACTCGCCTCGCCTGACGGTGGTTCGTGCCGGCGGCGAACTCGATTTGACATCGCGCTCCAGCTTGGCTGGGGAACTCGACGAGGCGCTGCGCGGCGAATCGGTTGTGCTGCTGGACTTGTCGGCGGTGTCGTTCATGTACTCGGGCGCAGCGAGCGTGATCATCGACGCTGCCGCTCGCGCGGCAGACCGCCTCGAGATCTTCGCTCCGACGCGGCCCGCACGCATGGTCCTCGACGCGCTGGGTTTGGCGACGATCGTCGACGATCCTCGCGCAGCCTGACCTGTCGAGGTTTACCAGTTCGTCGTTTCGGTGACCCTGGGCTGACATGGACTCACAAACGGCTGCGGCCGTGAGTCGTCTCCACTGAACCGAAGCGGCTCGTTCGACTTGCCGCGTGGAGCATTTCACGCACACCGAGGCAAGGATCGACAATGTCCGACCAGTTCAGCAAGTCCGACCCGACCACCGCATTTTCGATGCCCGACCGGGCCGAGCAAGCTCGCCTCGAGCACCCGGGACTGACCCGCGACATGGTCTCCACTCCCGATCACGGCGAGAATTCCTACCGTGGATCGGATCGACTGCACGGCCGCAAAGCACTGATCACCGGCGGCGACTCGGGCATCGGCCGTGCTGTTGCACTTGCATTCGCACGCGAGGGTGCCGACGTGGTCATCGCACACCTCGAATCCGAAGGTCCGGACGCGCAGACCACTGTCGACCTCATCGAAGGAGCCGGGCGCGCCGGTAGAGCCATCGCCTGCGATCTCACCGACGAGTCCCAGTGCGTGCAGCTGGTCGACACCGCCTCCGAGGTACTCGGCGGGCTCGACATCGTCGTCAACAACGCCGCTTTCCAAATGGCTCAGATGGGCGGCATCGCCGATATCACCACCGAGCAGTTCGATCGGGTACTCAAGACCAACCTGTACGCCTTGTTCTGGATCTCCAAACGCGCTGCCGAAATCATGGACGCAGGATCGACGATCATCAACACGACCTCGATTCAGGCATCGAATCCCTCTCCGGAACTGCTGGACTACGCGACGACCAAGGCAGGAATCGTGGCCTTCACCAAAGGCCTCGCCGGCGATCTTGCAGAGCGTGGCATCCGTGTCAATGCTGTTGCACCCGGACCGATCTGGACGCCGCTCATTCCCGCGACGATGCCGGCCGAGAAGTACGAGAAGTTCGGTGAGACCGTACCGCTCGGACGCCCGGGCCAGCCCGCGGAGTTGGCTCCGTCCTATGTGTTCCTGGCATCGAACGAGTCGAGCTACATCACCGGCGAGACCATCGCCGTCACCGGCGGAACGCCGTTCAACTGACCCCGTCGGCGTCCTTGGATTCACGCCACGCCAGAAGCACACCGCTCCCCTCGGGGCGTCGCCACGGCAGGAACAGCGCAACAGCGATCGCGCACGTCATCGCAGCCGCAACGGTGACAAACGACGCGAGCTGGAAGCCCTCCAACGAGGCCGCCTTCATCGCGTGGATCAGGTCGGCCTTCTGCGTCGCAAAGATCGGGTTCGTGGGTGCCTTCACGATCTCGATGACGCTCACGACGGTCTCGCGAGCGAACGCCTTCTGATACGGCTCCATGATCGCGTCGGGAATCGCATCGATCTTCGGACTCACCTGTGCGGTGTAGACCGATGCGACGATCGACCCGAGCACGGCAACTCCGAGAGTTCCGCCGATCTCGCGGGTGGTGTCGTTCACCGCGGATCCTGCACCTGCCTCGTCGAGCGTCACCGAGGACATGATCGACTCGGTGGCAGGGCCCTGCACGATCGCCAAGCCGAGGCCCATCAGAACCATCGAGACGAGAACCGGCCCCAGATAGGGCGTTTCGACCTTCACCTGCCCTGCGATGAACATGCCGATGCTCATCACCACCAAACCGAAGACGATCACGGCCGTGGTTCCGATGCGTTGGGCGATGATCGTCGCCAGCGGCGCACCGATTGCGATGGATATCGCGAAGGGCAGCGAGTGGACACCGAACTGCAGTGGGGTCAACTCCATCACACCCTGGAAATACTGGGTGATCATGAACAGGAAGCCGAACATACTGAAGTACGCCACGGCAATTGCCAAGGCGGGCAGTGAGAATCGCCGGTTCCGAAACAGGTTTAGATCCAGCACCGGAGACGGTGTTCGCAGCTCCCACCAGACGAATGCGACGATGGCAGCCGATCCTGCCAGGTAGGCTCCGATGCTCGTAGCAGACAACCAACCGTTGTGTGGCGCTTCGATGATCGCCCAGACCAACACCGTGATGCCCGCCAACGACAGCGCGATGCCCTGAGGATCGTACTTACCGACGTGCTCTGCTTTCGACTCCGGCACGCAAGCCAGCGCAGCCACCAGAACGAGCAGTGCCACAGGGACATTGATCCAGAACACCGAGTGCCACGAGAAATGCTCTAGCAGGAATCCGCCCGCCGTCGGGCCGATGGCGATGGCAAACCCGGCCATGGCAGTCCAGGCCGCGATGGCCAGCGCTCGCTCCTTGGCGTCGGTGAAGATGTTGATGATAAGGGCAAGGGTCGCCGGAAACACCGCGGCCGCACACACACCCATAGCTGCTCGGGCCGCGACCACCTGCCCGAGATCGGCGGCCACGGCACCGCCCACCGACATCACCGCGATACCGGCCAGCCCGACCACCATGATCTTCTTCCGACCGTAGCGATCACCGAGATGACCGAACGCAAGCAGCAATCCCGCGAACGTGAGCGTGTAGGCGTCGACCACCCACTGCAACCCACTGATGTCGGCACGCAGCTGCAGCCCCATCGAGGGCAGGGCGACATTGACGACGGTGTTGTCCAGCACGACGAGCAGCTCGGCCGCGCAGATGACGATCAGCGCGAGGTATCGCCGTCGAAATTGCGGCACATCCGCCAGATGACGGGAGGTGGTGGGAGACGACATCTGATTTCCTTCCACTATGACGATCGGCATAGTTATTGAAGGAAAGTTAGCTGTAACTGTCAGTTATAGCAATACCGGCCGCCCATCCTGACCGACGTCAGCGGCCGGCCGACGCCTCCAGTACCGCCTCCAGCAGGGCCGACAGCTCCCCCTCGGTCCGATCCAACGCCGCCGTGGAGCGCTGCGCCTTGGCCATGATCAGCGCACCTTCGATGGCGGCGATCGCGAATGTCGCCAACGAGTACGATCGCTCGCGAGTCAATCCGCGCTGCCACAGCGACGCCGCGATCACGTCCTCCCAGGACGAGAAGGACTCCCCTGCCGCGGCCACCGCCCGCGGCGCATGCAACCCGTCGAGCGCAGCAGGCGCGACAGGACAGCCCGCCACGAAGTCCGTGGCCAGCAGTTCGCCGCGGAATCCGTCCAGAATCGCCCGCACGGTCGCAGACGGACCGGCCGAAGCCAGGCCGGCCGAGATCATGGCGCTCATCGCGGCGCCCGCAGTACGGGTCGCCTCTTCCACCAACTGAGGTTTGCCGCCCGGAAAGTGGTGATAGATCGAGCCGCGCGGTGCGCCCGCGTGATCGATGACGTCCGCCAGCGAGGTCGCGTCCACACCGCGTCGACGAAACAGGTGTGCGGCGCTGCGCAACATGTCGTCCCGAGCACTGCTTCGATTCGCCATCCCAACCCCTCCCGAGGACGCCACAATGATTGACGTGACGACTCGTTACATCTACAGTCCCTCTGTAGCTATGTTGTCCATCATAGCTGGAGTCGCAGTCCAGGAACCGGAGCAACGCCATGTCCCCTGACACCGACGTGATCGACCTGAGCAGTCCGCTCACCCTCGCCTGCGGGCAGATCCTGCCGAATCGCGTGATGAAGGCAGCTCTCAGCGAAGGACTGTCCACCGCCGAGCACGGCCCGGACTCGCGCCTCGAGACGCTGTACCGCCGTTGGGGTGCCGGCGGCTACGGCCTGGTGGTGACCGGCAACGTGATGGTCGACCGGTCCCATCTCGGCGAACCGGGCAATGTCGTCATCGAAGACGACCGCGACCGCGATGCGCTGGCCCGCTGGGCGAAAGCGACGTCCGACGGCGGTGCACCCATCTGGATGCAGCTCAATCACCCCGGTCGACAGGCCAATCCGCTCGTCACCCGCACCAAGCCCGTTGCGCCATCCGCCATCGCACCCAACATCCCGGGGATTCCGGCACCTCGGGCGTTGAGCGAGAACGAGATCCACGACCTCATCGGCCGATTCGCCACCGCGGCGGCTGTGGCCGAGACGGCCGGCTTCGACGGCGTCCAGATCCACGGGGCGCACGGCTACCTGGTGTCGCAGTTCCTGTCGCCGCTGTCCAATCGACGCGACGACGCCTGGGGTGGCGACCTCGACGGACGGATGCGATTCGTGCTCGAAGTCGTCCGCGCAATCAGAGCCGCGGTGTCGCCGAGTTTCGCAGTGGGAATCAAGCTGAATTCGGCGGACTTCCAACGCGGCGGGTTCAGCGAGGAAGAATCACGCATCACCGTCGAGCATCTCGTTCGGGAATCCATAGATCTCATCGAAATCAGCGGTGGCAGTTACGAATCACCGGCAATGATGGGCACCGCGAGCACCCGCGATCGCGAGGTGTACTTCCTGGAGTACGCGCGGACGGTGCGAGACGCGGCCGCAAGCGTGCCACTGGCGGTCACCGGCGGCTTCCGTACCCGCTCGGTGATGAATGCGGCAGTGCAATCGGGTGAGTGCGACATGGTGGGCCTCGGCCGTCCGACCGCCCTCACCCCTGCCGTCGCGAACTCTCTGGTCGACGGCACTCTCGACCGGGTCGAATCGCCGCGCGTGGCTCTGCGCGTCCCGTCGAAATCCAGTGCGTTCAAGCAGATCAACGGCGCTCTCGATCTGCAGTGGCACACCGACCAGTTACAGCTCATCGGTGCTGGGCGGCAACCGAATTCGAGCCGTCCGGCATGGAAGACTGCGGCTACGATGATGCAGCGCAACGGCTGGGACGCGTTCCGCAATCGCCGGGGCTCCGCTCGGGTCGAGACATCTGCTGCCGCGACGAAGTTTCGCCGCGAGCGCTGGATCGGCAAGCACATCGCGAATCCGGTCGTCAACGGACTCACGTCGATCGGCGTCCGAACCTCCCTGGTCACCGATATCGAGACCGTCGGCCGCAAGTCCGGCCTGCGCAGGCAGGTACCGGTGTCGGCAGTGTTCGACGAGACCGGAGCCTGGCTGATCTCCCAGCACGGAACCCGATCCGGTTGGGGAGCCAACATCACCGACGAACCCAGAATCAGAATTCGTGTGGGCAGCCGGTGGCGTACCGGCACAGCAACGTTCGTTCCCGACGACGACGTCGCGCTCCGAGCGCGATCCTTCTCGAACAATCCGGTGCTCGGACGCCTCATCGGCGCGGGCTTCCGAGCGCTCCAGACCGATCCGGTGTCGGTGCGAGTCGAGTACGACGATTGAGTTCGTCGTCCGACACCCGTCGGACGGCACCGCTTGCACTTCCTCCATACGACAAGTGACACAGGACACAATTGTGCCGACTATGGGTTCATGACCAATTTCCCCACTCTCGACCCCGAACTCGCCGCAGCCGTCACGATGCTCCCGAGTGTCGATTTCGGCGACCTTCCCGCAGCACGATCGACCTTCACCGCACTTGTCGACGCCATGCTCGCCGACCTGTCCATGGACGGAGTTTCCCTGCGCGAGCTCGCCGTCCCTGGACTCGACGGTGCACCGGACGTTGTCGTTCGATTCTTCACACCGGAGCACGTCGACGGACCGTTGCCCGTGCTGGTGTGGATCCACGGCGGCGGATTCGCCATCGGGACAGCCGCGTCCAGCGATCCCTACTGCGTGGACGTCGTCCGTGAACTCGGTTTCGCAGTAGCCAACGTCGAGTACCGGCTCGCCCCCGAGACGCCGTTCCCCGGGCCGCTCGACGACTGCTACGCGGCGGTGGCGTACATCCACTCTCATGCGGACGAACTGGGCGTGGACCCGGACAGAATCGCGGTGGGCGGTCAGAGCGCCGGTGGCGGCCTGGCGGCAGGAACGGTGCTGCGGGCTCGAGACGAGGGCGTGGTGCCGGTGGCGTTCCAATTGCTCGAGATTCCCGAACTCGACGACCGACTGCACACCGTGTCGATGACGGAATTCGTCGACACACCGATGTGGCACCGGCCCAACGCGATTCTGTCGTGGCAGTACTACCTGGGCGAGTCGTACAGCGGACCGGACGACCCGAACGTCTCGATCTACGCCGCTCCCGCTCGTGCCACCGATCTGGCCGGACTCCCACCGACGTACGTCTCGACCATGGAGCTCGATCCGCTTCGTGACGAGGGCATCGACTACGCGGTGCGGTTGCTGCAGGCAGGCGTGAGCGTCGAATTGCATTCTTTCCCCGGCACTTTCCACGGATCCGCGCTATTGGCGACAGCAGAGGTGAGCAAGCGCGGACATGCGGAAGCGTTGGACGCCCTGCGTAGGGTCTTGCGCCTTCGCGTACCCGCCTCGTAGCGTCGCTTCATGCAAGGACTGATGTACCGGCTCGCGGAGCTCGATGCCGACTCCGCGGGCCTGGTGCGCGTGATCGACTATTTCGACGCACTGATCAGACACGGCGCCGACACCACCGCGATGCTCCGCGCCAGCGCTGCTCTCGCCGATTGCGTGGTCGGAATCGACGTCGTCGGGACGTCCGGCGGACACCGCCAGCGTGCGCGGTGCGATCCGAAGGGCCGCTGGCTGACTCAGGCCGCGGGCGAGCGGTCGGCAGCCAAAGACGTTGTCGTCGACGACGTCGTGATGGGCTCGGTGTGGATCGAGCGCGCAGGTCCCGCGCTCGCTCTCGACGACATGCTCGTCGATCGAATGGCCCTGACCGCAGCCGTCATTCTGGTACCACGGCACAGTCCGTCCGCTGCCGAACACACCCGTTCGGTGTTGTTCCCTGTGGACGACATCGCACTGCTGAGCTCGCTGACCGCCTTGCACATCGAACCGACCGACCGAGTGAGAGTGGCCATGTCAGCCGCGGACTCCCCGCCGGGACCTGCCTCGCCGACGGCCGGTCGGTCGGTACCGATCACGGTCGACGACCACGTCCTCTACCTCCTGACGAACGAACCGCCCGCACCGCCGGTCGGCTGCTCCCATCTAGGTGTCTCCCTTGCCCTGCGCGCCGACGATATCCATCGACACCTCGGGAATGCTCGATTCGCCCTGGCGCAGGCAAGTGAGTACCGACCCGTCGTGATCGCCGATCGGCTCGGTGCACTGAACCTGCTGGACAGGAGAAGTTCGTTGACAATCAGCGACATTCCCGACCTCGTGCGCGCGAACGAACTGCGCGCCACGCCTCACGGCCGGGAGTTGCTCGGCACGCTTCGCGCGTACCTGGGATCCGGAAGTCTTCGGGCGACAGCAGACCGAACGCACCTGCACCACAGCAGCGTGGCGCACCGACTTGCGAAGGTTTCCGAAGCAGTGGGGTACCCGGTCGATTCGATCGAACACCGTGCCCGCGCGACCGCAATGATGATGGTGCTCGACGGCAGCGACACCGCAGTCGCATAATCACTCGATGGAACCGACGCCCACGGGCACGCTGCGCAGCACCGACACCGGCTTCGCTCTCGAGCTGACCAGGACCATCGCCGCTCCGCGCGAGGACGTGTGGGCCAGCATCACCGAATCGTCGCGAACGGCAAGGTGGTTCGGGCCGTGGGAGCGCATCTCGGAGAACACCGTTCGCGTCACGATGCGGTTCGAGGAGGGCGAGCCTGCATCGGACATGGCGATCGAAGCGTGTGAGCCGCCCAGCCGGCTGGCTGTGCGAACGCTCGACGTGATGCAGTGGCCGCTCGAGGTTCGCCTCGCCGACAGGGACGGCTCGACGGTCGTCGTTCTGGTGCACAGTTGCGAGAGCACGGACGGTCTGGGCGACATCGGTCCCGGCTGGGAGTACTACCTGGATATGCTCGTCGCATCCAGGGACGACGCCCCGCTGCCGAGTTTCGACGACTACTACCCGTCGCTGCAGGAGTACTACGCGTCGCTTCGCCCGCAGTGAATCAGTGACTGCGTAGCGCGTCGATGAGCTCTTCCTTGTTCAGCTTCGAGTAGCCCTCGAGACCCAATTCCTTGGCTCGGTCGGTCAATTCGTCGACCGTCCAGTCCTCGTAGGATCCGGATTCTCCGCCCTTCTTGCCGACCTGGTCTCGCCCCTTCTTTGCTGCGGCATTCGAGATGCGGGCGGCTTTCTCCTTCGAGTTTCCGTCCTCGCGCAATTTCTCGTAGAGATCCTGGTCCTTGAGCTGTGGTTGATCGTCGTTGGTCGGCATATTGGCCCTCCGTTCCGTCGATAGTGCTCGTACAGCTACCCGCTTCGCCCCCGGGCAAACACGGACGCTTCCCTCGTTGTGAGCTAGAACAACAGAAAATGGGTACGTTCGGGATATGCCATACCTGGAACGATTCGACGACGTATTCGTGCTGAACCTCGGCAGTCGAGGTGTGGACGATACCGAGAACCGCATCAGCCCGAACTGGGTTGCCGAGATCAACGCGCTTCTGGACGAAATCGAGACCGGAACGGGTCCTGCTGCGCTGGTCACGACGGCGACGGGAAAGTTCTTCTCCACGGGAGTCGATCTGTCCTGGGGTGCCGAGAACCTCGACCAGATCAACCGATTCATCGGGACGGTGCAGGAGATGTTGGTGCGCTTCCTGACATTTCCGATGCAAACCGTCGCGGCAATGCAGGGACACACCTACGGTGGTGCCGCGTTCTTCGTGATGGCGCACGACTACCGGATCATGCGATCCGATCGCGGATTTCTCTGCTTCCCCGGCGTGAACATCGGTGCGACGTACAGCCCGGGAACCGTCGACATGGTGCGTGCCAGGTTGGCTCCACATGCGTTCCACGAGGCTCTGACGACCGGCCGCCGGTACGGCGGTGGCGACGCCATGGCGCTCGGCCTGGTCGACGCGGTCTCGACGCAGGAGCGGGTGCGCGAGGACGCCATCGCGCGCGCAGCCGAGTTGGCCGGCACCCGCGGTGACGTCCTGGGCGAGATCAAACGCACCATGTACTCGGCCGAGATCCGTTCTCTTCTGACGCCTGTCGCAGGCGTCGACGAAATGGAATGGGCCTCGAACTGACCGAGCCGCCAGCGCAGCGCTAACTACCTGCGACCAGAGGAGCGACCTCGGTGCCGAGGAGTTCGATCCCGCGCAACAGGTCACTGTGCGCCAGTCGCGGATTGGTCATCTGCAACGACAGCCGGTCCACACCTCCCAGTTGATCGCTCACTCGCAGGATCTTGTCCGCCACCGTCTTCGGATCTCCCATGAAGAACGCACCGTTAGGACCGGAGGTGGCATCGAACTGCTGCCGGCTGGGCCGAGCGAATCCACGTTCCCGAGAGATCTTGGTGAACATCTCGTTCCAGCCGGGGTAGATGGTGTCGGCTGCGGCCGTCGTGGTCTCGGCGACGAAGCCGAACACGTGCAGGCCCACCTTCAGCTGCTCCGGCGGGTGGCCCGCCTGCGCTCCGGCGCGACGGTACAGATCGACGAGCGGGGCGAACTGTCGAGGTTCTCCGCCGATGATGGCAATCATCAGAGGGAGCCCGAGAAGCCCTGCGCGAGCGAAGGATTCGGGCGTTCCACCGACGCCGACCCAGATCGGCAACGGATCCTGCAGCGGACGCGGGTAGATACCCTGGCGGGTCAGCGCCGGGCGGTGCCGACCGGACCAGGTGACCTCGACGTTGTCGCGGATCTGCAGCAGGAGGTCGAGCTTCTCGGCGAAGAGCGAGTCGTAATCGGCCAGGTCGAGGCCGAACAGCGGGAACGATTCGGTGAAGGATCCACGTCCCACGACCAGGTCGATCCGGCCCTTGGAGATCAGATCCAGGGTGGCGAACTCCTGGAACACCCGTACCGGATCGTCTGCGCTGAGCACCTTGACTGCGCTACCGAGTCGGATGTTCTCGGTGCGCGCGGCTGCCGCGGCAAGAATGATCGACGGAGCCGAATCGTAGTACTCGCTGCGGTGATGCTCGCCGATGCCGAACGAGTAGAGTCCGACCTGATCCGCGAGGGCGATCTCTTCCAGCAGGTGACCCATTCGCTCCTCGGGAGCGATCACCCGGCCGTCGGTCGGATCGGTCACGGAAGAGACGAAGCTGTCTACGCCCAGATGCATGGTGGGACCTTTCGATTCGGGTTGGTCGACTCCATCAGCATCGGTGAAGATTCAATTATTCCGATCTGGGTCGAGCCGGCGACTACTCACCCCATCGTTTCAGCTCGTCTGCCGCGTAGTACATCTGCTGGGAAGCGCCGAAGCGAACGAGCAACTGTTGCTTGTCCTCGTAGAACCAGACCACGGTTCCGTACATACCTGCCATGGGCCCGATCAGCGGTGTGACTCCGTCGCCTACCTCGAATCCGTCCATCCCTGCACCGTACCGACCGAGGGTGCCGAAATCGGACACCCACCGTTCGGCTTATCGCTGTCCGCGCTTGCGTGCGCGCCGTTCCTCCAGCTTTCGCTTGCCGTAGCCCCATGTGATGCGGCCGAGACCCTCGAAGAGTCGGCTGGAGAGACTTCTGCGGTTGCTCATGGTGTGGCCTCGTTTCCAATGGTGATCATGTTCTGTCGGTCCGCTATCTGATGCAGCAGGCTTTCCGGTACGCCCTGCACCTGGTAGCTGTCGAAAGTGAGTCGAATCGAACGCGAGCAAGCACACATCGGTCACGGGTGATCTACGTCACTTACCACCTGTTGCGCGTCGCATCACGCCCGAGCGACAAGTCGATCGATCCACCCGATCACCTCGGGGTAGGCAGCGACGTTCGTGGCCGTGTGGTCGAACTCCGGCACGAGCTCGGTTCCGAAATCGAACTCGCGGACGGTGATGTCCACGGCACCCGCGGCGCGCCAACGCTGCGCGAGCAGTCGGCTCTGCTCGATCTCGACGGACGCGTCGTGGACGCCGTGCACGATCATCACGGGCGCGACGGGCGCGGTGAACCCGACGGTGTTCGCCACGGTCAGTGGCCCCAGCACGGGCCCGGTCATCAGTTCTCCCAGGGACGAGCCGTCAGCAGTCAGATCCTCGGATCGCAGCGGTCCGTACGCGAGCGCGTCGGTGGTACAGAAGTCCTGTGCCGCATCGAGAGCCGCACGTCCGCGATCGTTGAAGAGGGCGCGGATCCGGTCGGCGAGGTCGGGGTGTGTGCGCCGATCAGACCGTCGATCGTGTACAGCATCGTCGCGGCCCATGCGGAGCCGTCCTGGCCTTCGACGCGGACCACCGGATCGGTCGGAGCGGCACCGACGAAGGCCCCGACCACGGACAACTCGGGCGCGTAGGTGGATGCGAACTCTGCGGCGGCGGCCGATGCGACGCCGCCCGCCGAGTATCCGTAGAGCACGACGGGCGCGCCGGTCTCATGTGCTGCGGCCCGTGCCGCGTCCAGCAGTGCACGGGCACCGGCGACCCGGCCCAGGAACTCGTACTCACCCGGGGTTCCGAGCCCTTGGTAGTCCGTCGTGACCACCTGGTACCCCTGCGCCAGCAGTGGGAGCAGTGCCGGCATCGTGGTTGTCAGTCCCTGCTGGGTCGACCCCGAGCAACGATCGGCAACCCCGTAACTTCCTGGCGCATAGGCGATCACGGGCCGGGGTCCGGCACCGTCCCACGCCCGAGTCGGTGTCACCAGAAGCCCCGACACCGCCACCGCACGATCGCGGGGATCGGCCGATCGATACAGAATGCGTTCGGTGCGTGCTCCCAGGAGGTCGAGCTGCGGCACTGGTTCTCGGCGCACGATGGACCCGGGTGCATACGCCTCCAGGCCGACGACGGGCGCTCCGTAGAAATCGGCAGCGACGGGAGCCGCCGAGACGGGTGCAGCCGACATGACGAGCGCCCCGGCAAGGGCGAACGAAGCGAAGGTGACCCGTGGGAGTTTCATCTCGCGAGCAAGTATGCGGCGCTGCGCACCAATCCGCATTCGCTGCTCCGCCGCAACAAGTGCGGTGGCCGCGTGCACGGATCGCCATCACGATCATGGCGCTACTTACCTACTTGATCCACGTCGGGACGAGGCTGCGCACCTGTGGTGCGCCGGCCAACAGCGGTGCCACTTCACGTTCGTACGCCCGGTAGGCGGGTTGCTGGAGAAACGTGAGCGCGTCTTCGGCGGTGCGGTAGTGCTGGAAGGCTGTGATGCCATCGGGATCGTCGACGTCGAGACCGTAGTAGTAGGCGAGATGTCCGGGGTTGTCGAGGACGGCCGGTGCCATGTGCTTTTCCCAGAGGGCTCGGACGGCGTCGCGTTGGTTCGGCAGGGTCTTGTGAGAGACGATGACGGTGACACCGGACAGGACGGCGGTTTCGGCTGCCATGGAGAGCTTCCTTTCGACTGACCATCAGTTGCGGTTCACGGCGATCATGCAGCATGGGTCGGACAATCGACGATGGTGCGGATCCGTGACGGACTGGGCACGCTACTGGCAGCCGCAGGACGAAGAAAATATTCGGTTCGCCATACCGGAAACTGTTGCCGTACTGCGCCCGAGTGCATCTGCGATGCGGGTAGCCGCAGCCGACTGCGACATGTGCAAGGTACCCGTTCGACCAGTCTCGTCAGCACTCCTCGTCTGCGTGGCAAGGACATTCGACAGCCCCACCCGGGATTGTCTTCGCCGCGCTCGTCTTCACTTCATCGTGCGCGAGAGTCCACATCCCCGCTTGATCAGGACAGACGCGGAGCTCCATGTGGATTGTCTGAAAACGTCAACATGAGACCGTGTGGTATGCGATTGTTCGAGGATTACATGTTCATTCCTGCCCAGTAAGAGGGCTGGATCGGAAGCGGATACGTCTCGACGATAGTGTGCGCGGCGTCGCCATCGGAAGCCATCCAGGCGCTTCAGGCCGACGACCGTGAACGTGTCACGGCATCGGGCGTCAAGGGTGTTCAATATGGTTGCCGTACTGGCGCACCCACAGAATCCCAGCGAGGGAGACCACGTGGCACTCAACAATCGCTTCGACAAGTCGTTGTGACGCACCGAGTCAGTCTGTCAGCCCAGTGGGTCCGCGCCCGACGTCGCGGGCGCACCCCCAGCCTGCCTCATTCCTCGCGAACTCGGAACAATACGACCGAACTTGATATGCAGCGTTACCTGTAAGCCCTGCATATACTGCGCCACAGCATCTTTCGCGCTGTCACCGTGTATCGGTGGACGACCTCACGTGTCGGTCTGTGTACGACCTGACGTGTCGGTGTCCGGCAGGTTCATGATGCCGGTGCCTCCACTGGTGTGACAAGCCCT